>CAZITS010000550.1:0-4494 GCA_964542185.1 uncultured Pirellulaceae bacterium | reverse complement strand
CTTGCCACTGCGGATTACTGAGGGGATGGATATGCTGTGATACCGACGACGTAGGCTGGCGGCACCGCTGTATCCCAGCGCCGCTTATTCTTCAAAGAAGAACTTTTCTTCGCCGAAAGCAGGCCGTAGCTGATCCAGCCATGTTGCTTGTGGATCGTACTTGGCGAAAAACGGCTGCTGGACCCACTCCGGATTGCGGGCCTGGATAAAGCGCAGCACGAAGACACGTTCACCCCGGACATGGGCCACGCCCTGGAGTTCGACTTTACCTGGATTGGCACTCATGGAAGGCCCCCGCGCGGTGCGGCCCAGTCCCGACACGCGCTGGATTGCCTGCTGGTAAATTTCCCAGGCCCGTTCCAGAGGCAACTCGAAATAGCGTCGCGCTCCGGTGTCTCTCTCGACGAACATGTAATAGGGGATCATCCCCATTTGCACCTGGCGTTGCCACATGGACGCCCACACGACAGGGTCGTCATTGATATGTCGTAGCACGGGGGCCTGAGTGCGAATGATGGCACCCGTATCACGGATACGACGAACCGCTTCGTGGACGAGATCATTTTCCATTTCTCGTCCGTGTTCAAAGTGCGCCATCACGGCCAGGTGTTTGCCGGCCTTGACGAGTTCATCAAAGAGCCTTAATACGTCGTCCGCATCTTTGTCGGTGACAAAACGATGTGGCCAGAAGGTCAAGGACTTCGTGCCAATGCGAATCGTCTGTAGATGCGCGAATGTGGGAGCCGTCAGCGGCCGCAGGTATTCACCCAGTCGGGCACTGCTCATGACCATGGGATCACCACCCGTCACCAGTAAATCGGTCACCTCAGTGTGGCTTTGAAGATATTCATGTAGCGTGGCCACTTCGCGCGAGGAAATACGAAAGGCTTCATTTTGAACGAACTGGGGCCAGCGAAAACAGAAGCTACAGTAGGAATGGCAGGTTTGACCCTGGCTCGGGAAGAAAAGCAGGGTTTCACGGTATTTGTGTTGGGCACCCTCAAGATACTCGTTGCCGATACGGGGTACGTTTTGCGTTGTCTGGCCGGCCGGGTGGGGATTCAGTTCCCGGTGAATTTCTGCGGCCGCGTTCTTCAGGACGGACTGCTCAGCATCGGCTCGTAACAGCTTCGCGATCTGTGAAAAATGGGCGGGGTCAAGCATTTCGCGCTGTGGGAAGACCAGCCGAAAGATAGGATCGTTGGGAACATCTTCCCAGGCGATCAGCTCGTCGATCACATACTGATTGACCCGAAAGGGAAGGACTTGCGCGACGACCCGGATGTCGAACCGTAGTTCCTCAGAGAGACACTGTAATTGTTGAATCTGATCGAGGTTGCGCTGGGTGTAGACCTGAAAGCGAGTCGGTGCCTGGGAAGCTGGTGGCAGGTTTACACCTTGTTGCTGTAGTGGGAGTTTGCTCATCTGGAAATCCAACCTGGCAAGAGCTTGCGATTTTTCAGTGATCAAAGCAGTGTCAAGCCAACACGAGCCTTGGTTCATTGGAGAGGAGAGATCGGCACGAGACGCGCTTGAGCGTCATTTTACGCTGTCCGGTACCACTTCATCCAGTGCACCACGAAGTCTTGTTGAGATGGGCACTTACGTCATTGGGGGAGATTCTGCGGCTGCTGCGCCAGGGTGAATTTTCTCCCCGTCTACCGCGGCGAGGGCTCTGCAAAGTGGACCGGCAGCACGGCGTCCTCGTCGCGCGATTTGGTTGACGCTGTGAAATCGCGTTTTCTAGAATGGCTGGCCACCAACGTCATGCTCGGGTGCCAACCGTCCCTGTCAAGCGATGGGACGGTGCGACGGTGGTTGCGACGCGCTTTGTCTCCTACCAGCGGAAGGTTGTATGTCATGGAGCACCTGTTTGTCGTGGATAGCCTTGCCGAGCTACAAACCGTTCCACCCGACTCAGGCCAATACGTACAAGTGGCCGGTTATCATCAGCCGGGAGACGGCGGTGGCGGTTTATTTCGCTGGACACCCCAGCCGGCGGTCGCCAATCTGGGAACGGTACTGGCCAGTGATCATTCGGAGGCAGGCCACTGGCAACGACTCTATTCGGGTGCGATCGACGTCCGCTGGTTCGGTGCATCAGGTGACGGCCGCGACGATACCGCTGCGCTTCAATCAGCGCTTGATACGGCGGCAGGAGGTGCGACGGTGATTGTGCCGTCCGGGTTGTACCGAGTGCGGCGGCCTTTGAAATTGCATCAGGGCGTCGCACTCATCGGGGACGGTTTAGGTTCGGTGCTGCAGTATGACGGTCCGGCTGCTACCGGTTGTCTGCAATCCCACCAGCCGGTCAAGAGCTGGGCTTTTCACGTAGCCCGCTTGAATATTGAAGTCCGGACAGAAGCGGCCTACGGGATTGACCTCCGCGGTATGAGCTACAGTCGGTTCGACGATCTGCATCTCCATTTGCGGGCCAGCAACACTTCCGGATTTTTTGGACCAGGAAATGGTGTTTCGCCGTACTACAACTTGTTTACCGCATGCCACATTGCCGGGACTTCTGACTGGTCGACCAATCAGTGTGTTGGATTTGACTTCAGCTCCGACGCAGCCGAGCAGCGTCAATCGGCAAACTCCAATTCGGTGATCGGCGGTCGGATTAGTACCTGCCAGATCGCCGTACGCTGCCTGGGGACGGGGAACATGTTTTATGGCCAGGTCCTGGAAAGTGGTGCGGATGGTTACGTGTTTGATGTTCCGCCCGGCCGCCTTCAGGATGCCCAATTAGGAACCAGTAACGACATCATCGGTTGCTACAGTGAACATGTTGAACGGGTGATTGTGCAGAAACACCGGAGTTGCTTCGTCAATGCGTTGTTGACGATGGTGACAGGCTACCGACAAGTCTTCGAAGCGATCGACACAACGAACTGCATTGTGATTACCTCCCACGACGGAAGTTTGCCCCAATCGAGAAGTTTCGTTGACCGGCGCATCGACTTCCGTCAACTGGAGAAAGCCCGCAGGCCCTAGATGCTCCAGCGCGGCCCGGATGCTTACAGCTCCCCATCTTTCCAGGGTCCGGTGATCGCCAGTGTGATACCTGGAGTCTGAATGTTGACAAACAACCATTGGCCATCTTTGCTGAAGCAGGCACCCGCCCACTCGCTTTTCGAGAAGTCTCCTGCAAACGACTTTTTGTAGCCACCCTCGGCGCGGCGGTAGGGTTTCTCGAATACGCAGCGATTTTCTGCGAACGGAAACACGTTGCCGTCCGGAGCCATCCCCAGGAGTCGCTGTGGCATTGTTGACTTGTCCGGCAGATGGTCTTCGCAGAGCAAAAAGCCACCACCGGGTGTAATCGTAAAATTGTCTGGATAGTCGGCAACGTGTTCAGCGAGCGCATCGAAAATAATGGTCAGTTTCTGCTCCTGGACGTCATAGCAAAAGATCTGGCCCTTGGAGGCGACGCCGCCGTCGGTTGAAAGAAAGAAAATTTGTTTGAAGTCGTCACTGGACCAACAACCTTCCAGACGTGTAAATCGAGCGCCGCCCCGTTTGTAGGTGCGACTGAAGGTACCCAGTTCATGCGGTGCGGGCACATCGACCCACTCGACCTCCCAGCTATTGGGGACGCTGAAAGGTTGATCAAAATTAAAGCATCTGTTTTTCTGGCCTGCGACCGTGAGCATCTGCAAGCGGCCGCCCGCGGCCACGTTACCGAGTACCGAGGGCAAGTAACGATAGAAGCCGGCATAGCGCGCGTCTTCGGTGAGGTAAATCGTACCCGCTTCGTCCACGGCGGTGGCTTCATGCTTGAACCGGCCCATGCCCAGAATAGGTTTGGGCACACCACCAGATGGGGCGACTTCAAAGACGTAACCGTGCTTGGATCCCTTTTTTCCCGTGGCGTATGTTTCTTCGCAGGTTAACCAGGTGCCCCATGGTGTCACGCCACCTGCGCAGTTGCGCAGCGTTCCGCCCATACTGGCAAACTGGGACTCCACGGTATGTGTCTCGGCATTCCAGATGAGCGTGGTGGTGCCTCCGCCCGCGATGCCAGAATAGGTCGTCGATTTGTCGGCAAAACTGCCGGCTTCTTCGGACACTTCGTGGTTGCGCACCAGAACCGTGCGCGATCCAAATTGGTCAATCACACCCATGCCGTCGTGCATATTCGGTGTCGAACTGGCCGGGGCGTCGCTGGGACCGTCCAGGTAGTCATCGGTCCAGCCGAAGCTCCAGTATTGGAATCCTTCGGGAAGCGCGCACAAGGTACGTCCGGTACTCTGGTCTTTCTGTGGAGTCAACGGTCCCCAGGGACTGACCGCCTGGTGCGCGTCACCCCGCGCGTGTCGTGCGGTCGACTCCAACAGTGGGGCAGCCATGACCGCGCCACTGAGTGTTGCCGTGCTGCGCTGCAGAAAGCCCCGCCGAGACAGCTGCCCAGTGTCACCAAGCCCAGTGTCACCAAACGCAGTGTCACCAAGCGCAGCGCCCTGCTGTGACTGTAACCAATGTGCCCTGGTGACT
>CAZITS010000549.1:0-4505 GCA_964542185.1 uncultured Pirellulaceae bacterium | reverse complement strand
GCAGGCATCTCGATCGTGACCACGTTGAGACGGAAATAGAGATCCTCACGAAAGCGTTTTTCCCGCACCATTTCCGCCAGTTTCTGGTTCGTAGCTGCAATTACACGGGTATCGGTATGGATCGGACGGGAACCGCCAACGCGGACTACGACTTTCTCTTCCAGCACCCGAAGTAATTTGGCCTGACCGTTGAGCGTCATGTCACCGATCTCGTCCAAAAACAGGGTACCTCCTGAGGCCAGCTCAAATTTGCCTTCACGCATCTCATGCGCGTCGGTAAAGGCGCCCTTCTCGTGTCCGAACAACTCGCTTTCCAGAAGCGTCTCAGAGAGGGCCGCGCAATTCACCGCTACGAAGGGGGCATTACGCCGGCGACTCAAATAGTGGATCTGCTGGCTCACCACCTCCTTACCAGTCCCGTTTTCGCCCAGGACCAGGACCGCCAATTCTGTATCGGCAACTTTCTGCACCGTCGAACGCAACGCCTCAATGGCTGGACACGCGCCGATGAGTTGTGCTTGGGAAGCAGCCCGTTCGGTCATTTGATTTTGTGTCTTGACTAATTGCTCGTGCTGCCGAGTTGTCTCCAAGGCAATCGCGGCGTGGGACGCCAGCTCGGTGAGTGCCTCCTCGTCACTGTCATCGAATTGCCCTTGCTGCTTGTTGATCATCTCGAAGACTCCCAACAAGCGTCCCCCTTTTCCGCGTAGTGGCACACAGAGCAGGGAGCGGGTCTGGAACCCTAGCTGGCGATCGACCTGACGATCCACTTGCTGCTGGTTACCGTCACTGTCGACGCGCTGCGGCTCACCTGTGGCCAATACCTGACCGACGATGCCGGCGTCATCCGAAACCTCCAATTGCCCCCCCTCCACACCCAACGCAGGTTTGCCCACGAGAGTCTTGCGAGGGCGATCCCAAAGAAAAATACTGGCCCGCTCCGCCACCAGTAAACGCGTCGACGCCTCGGCAATTTGCGTGAGCAGGGCGTCCATCTCGCGAGTCTGCTGCCAGTCCGCGGCGATCTCCAAAATCGCTTCCAGACGGCGGATGCGGTGCCGGTCCGCCTGTCGCCCACGAACTGCTGCCAAAGCCTGCGCCAAACTCTCAGCCACGGCGACCCAAGGCAGTTCCGTTTGCTCGGACTCACAGACCGCCAAAATCTCCGTCGTGTGACGGTCGGATCCCAACGGCAGACACACCCAACCCTGCTCCCTCACTAACTCGTGACGGTCCAGCGTTTCGGCCAGCAGTTCCTCGCTGAGATCCTGTCTTGGCCCTACTTCTGCCAGCCTGCTCCAGGTTCCTTTGGCGGCGCGGGCTACGCAACCTGCAGTGGCGCCAGTCAGCGTGCAGCAAGCAGCCAGCGCCTCGGCCAGAAACACGTCCACCGCATCGCTCTGGCGGGCGATGCGGAACAAACGACCAGAAAACGCAAGTACGGAATCAGGCAATTCGGCCATCACAACAGTACCCACTAGTAGAGAGAAAAGTGTGGTCCATACCGCGGCGCATAAGAAAAAAATTGTCGTCAACTAGATACTTGGATGCAATCGTCAATCTGGCAACAATCTGGTAAAATCGCCCACTCGTCTGCTGATACTCGTGCTTCCGCGGCCGACTTTTCGTATTCCGCGACAGACGGTTGGCCAAATACATTGCCAAGTGCCTTGCTTTGGCAGTGATGCCTGGGCGAACCCTACCGCAGAAGCACGCCGGCCGCCCAGGGGCACCGACACCGTTTGGGCCCAGGTCACGGTATTCGCGGGTGACAACCAAACCGCAGTACACTCGCCGGCTGGTGCGGTCGTGTATCCACCAGCCGCACGATCAGATCTTGATGACGGAGATACCAATGGGATTATTCGATGGAAAAAAAGGGGTCGTGCTGGGCGTTGCCAACGACCGGTCCATTGCCTGGGCGATTGCCAAAGAGATTCTCGAACAAGGAGGCGAGTGTGGTTTCACACACCTGCCCGACAAGCCCGACGACCCGAAACAAAAAAATCGCCGCCGTGTCTCGCGGTTAACCGACGACTACGAGAACGCCCGATTCCTGGTTCCCATGAATGTCCAGCAGGACGATGACATCGCCAGCGTGATGAACACCGCTGCCGAAACCTTTGGGAAGATTGACTTCCTGCTGCACTCGATCGCTTTTGCTTCACTCGAAGACCTCCGTGGCGATACCGTGGAAACAAGCCGTGAGGGCTTCAAGATGGCGATGGAAATCAGCGCCTACAGCCTGGTTGCTGTTGCCAACGCAGCCAAGGACATCATGAATCCCTCTTCTGCCATCGCCACCATGACTTATTTCGGTGGCGAAAAGTGTGTGCCCGGTTACAACGTCATGGGCATCTGCAAGGCGGCACTCGATGCGTCCGTTCGCTATCTGGCCTACGACCTCGGACCACGCGGCATCCGTGTCAATGCAATCAGTGCCGGTCCCTTGAAAACGCTCGCCAGTTCGGCTGTTGGTGCCAAGGGCATGGAATCCCTCTACCAACATATGTCGCCACTGGGTCGCAACATCACCCACGCCGAAGTCGGGCGAGTCGGTGCCTTCATGCTGTCCTCGATGTCAGATGGTATTACCGGCGAACTCCTGCACGTCGATGCTGGTTACAACGCCATGGGTTCACCTGGTCGCCTGCTCGATCAACTGGCGTCGAACAAGTAACGCGTATCCGCGCCGCGGTCCGCCCACAACCTGGATTTGTCTGCCTGCGATATGTGCTGACATCGTTCGCAACCTGAGGGTGTTCGCGACAAGCATGATGGCACGCCCCTGTAGAGAGCCTCGTCACCATGCGAACCGCTATCCCGATCGCCATTGCCGTCGTGGAACGCGACCAGCATGTGCTCGTGGGGAGGCGTGCGCCGGATCAGTCACTGGGTGGCTACTGGGAATTCCCCGGGGGCAAAGTAGAACCGAACGAAACACCTGAGGACGCCGCGATCCGAGAGTGCCGGGAAGAAACCAGCCTGGCCATTGAAGTAACACATCTGCTGGACCGCTATCACTATGCCTACGAACACGCAACTGTCGATCTGCACTTCTTTGCGGGGCAGCTCGTGTTTGCAGGGCAGCTGGAACCCAACTCCCAGCCTGCCCCGCCGTTCCGCTGGATACCACGGCGGGACCTGAAAAACTATGCCTTTCCCCCAGCCAATACCGCCGTGCTCGGCCAGCTACTGGAATCCGAGTAACGTTCCGCCTATGGATTCTTGACCCGACCACACTGGGCTGCGACACTGCTTCGTTTGGTAAGTCCATTTGGCTCGCTCCTGCCGTCCCGCGACACTCCCACAAAGAGAACACAATGGCCCGCACGTTCAAGGAAATGTTAAAGACCGGGGAACTCGTCAACGTCTTCGCACTCGGCCGCATTCCCAATCCCATCATCGTTGAAATGTTTGGTTTAGCCGGGAAGTACGATGGCTTCTGGCTGGATCAAGAACACACACAACTTTCGACCGACCAGATCATTAACCTGTCACTGGCGGCGCGGGCCAACGATTTCGATTCTTTTGTCCGTGTTCCCCCAACAGGTTACTGGCAAGTGACACAGTGTCTGGAAGCGGGCGCAGGCGGTGTTATGGCAGCGCAAATCCACACCGCCGACCAGGCTCGTGAATTCGTCTCGTGGTGCAAATTTGCACCGCAAGGCACCCGTGGCCTGAACGCAGGCGGCCGCGATGCCAACTACACCCACAAACCACCCGTGCAGTTCGTGGAAGACGCCAACCGCGACCACTTTGTGGCCATCCAGGTCGAGACCATCGGCTCCGTCGAGGAAGCGGACGCGATTGCCGCCATCGAAGGTGTCGACCTGCTCTTTGTCGGCCCGGCAGACCTGTCCCTGGCGTTGGGTGTCGTCGGTCAGTTTCACCACGAAAAGCTGTGGGAAGCGATCGGCGCCGTGTCCCAGGCATGTCAAAAGCACGGCAAGGCATGGGGGTGCGTCGCGCCAGATCCTCAATTCGCCGATCGGGCTGTCGAAAATGGCTGTCGAATGCCGACACTGGGCAATGAGATGCACGTGTTACGCAAAGGCATCGAAGCCTTCCACAGCGTATTCCAGAACCAGTTCAACTAAATCAATTAACCCGTTATGCAGGCAAAAGAAATCAAGCCCGGCGCCGTACTGAACTACAACGGGGCTCCCGTTTTGATCGAAACTGTTTCGGTCCAGACGCCGTCAGCGCGCGGTGCTGCTACGCTTTACAAGTTCCGTGGTCGGCAGCTGGTCACCAAGCAGAAAACAGACATCACACTCAAAGGGGGTGAATCCCTGGACGAGGCGGACTTTGAAAGACGCCCTGTCAAATTGATGTACAGCGACGCGACCCACCTCCACCTGCTCGATCAATCTGACTACAACCAGTACGCCATCCTGCTGGCCGAAGTGGAACGGGAACAATCCTACGTAACCGAAGCGCTGGAAGGAATTCTAGCCCTGATTTACAACAATGAGTGCGTAGGCCTGCAGCTCCCGACGGCA
>CAZITS010000548.1:0-4509 GCA_964542185.1 uncultured Pirellulaceae bacterium | reverse complement strand
TGAGGTGCCGGAATTGTCAATGAAGTAGTCCGCTGCCTGGCGTTTAATTGCCAGGGAGGTCTGACTGGACTCGCGAGCTGCCAGGTCGGCTTCAGTCCAGCCTCGTTGCCGTGCCCGTTCGATTCTGACTTCGTCTGGTGTGTCGACAAACAAGATGTGCGTGCAGCGCGAGCTCCAGCCGGCTTTAAACATGACGGCGGCGTCCAAAGCGACTGCGGGTGTGTCGCCGGCGTTTTGCAACTCGTGGATTGTTTGTTGTAAATGTTTTCCAATTTTTGAATGAGTCAGTTTTTCCAGAAACGTGAGTTCAATGGGGCCTTCCGGAGGTGGGGCGAATACCCGCTTCGCGATCTCATTGCGACGGACGTGACCATCGCTGTGCAGAATCTCGTTACCCCATCGCGTTCGAATCGCGTTTACGACATCCGCTTGCTGCAACACGTCGTGACCGATGCGGTCTGCATCGATCAAGAACACTCCCAGGTTTTGGAGACACTCGGCTACGAGCGTTTTGCCACTAGCAATCCCACCGGCGATACCAATTACAAGCATGGCGTTGCACTGGGTTATTCGCATTCCGCCCAGTTAGGGCCTGATTTAACATCGACGCTCAACGGCACCGATAACTCGTGGCAAGCTACCATTTCTTCAGTGACCATTCCCGACAGTTCGGGTATTTGGTCAACAGGGGATTCAAAGACAAGTTCGTCATGGATCTGCAACAGCATTCGAGCTCCCAAGTCACTCCGCCGGAGATGCTCGTCAACTCGAATCATTGCATGTTTAATCAGGTCCGCTGCAGAACCTTGAATTACGGTATTAATCGCAATGCGTTCAGGTAGATTTCTTTGGCGGGACTCGCCACGCTTGGAGGAGCTTCGAACGCCTTGGATTTCTCGTCGACGGCCGAAGATGGTTTTAACATAACCCTTGTCACGACATTCTTCCAGTACCGCATCGACAAACGTTTCTACGCGCGGAATTCTCTCAAAATACGAGTCGATAAAAGCAGCAGCTTCCTCGACATCGATCTCGAGAGCCTTGGCTAATCCAAACGGGCTTTGGCCGTAAATGATGCCAAAATTGACGGCCTTCGCACTACGTCGCATTTCGGCGGTGACGTCGGCCAGGTCGACACTAAATACCTCACTGGCGACGCGGGCGTGGATGTCCTGTCCATCTTGGAACGCTTGCAGAAGCGTTTCGTCCGAGGAGAGGTCGGCCAGGATACGTAACTCAATCTGTGAATAATCGGCCGTACATAAGCACCACTGGGACTCTCCTGGTATGAAGGCAGCGCGAATTTCCCTGCCCTCAGCGGTCCGGATCGGAATGTTTTGCAGGTTAGGGTCTGTGGAACTTAATCTGCCCGTGGCGGCGACGTCCTGTCGAAATGAAGTGTGAACTCGCTGGGTTTGGGAGTGGACAAGTTGGGGCAGTGCATCGACGTAAGTGCTCTTCAGCTTGGCGATTTGGCGATACTCGACCACCTTGGCGGGTAAAGCGTGTTCGCTCGAGAGTTGCGCGAGGACTTCTGCATCTGTACTAGCCCCGGTTTTCGTCCGTTTAATGACTGGCAGGCCTAGTTTGTCGAAGAGCACCTCGGAGAGCTGCTTGGGCGAATCGATGTTGAATGGTTCTCCAGCGAGCGAGTGGATGTCCGCCTCTAGCAAGCTGAGCCTGTCTCCATAGCGCTGATGCAAGTTGTCGAGGCGTTTGACATCAATGTGAATTCCGGTGAATTCCATGCTGGCAAGAATCGAAATCAGAGGCATTTCGACGTTGTGGAAAAGATCGGACAGCTCTTCGTCAGCTAGTTTCTCGCTCAGGATGTTTACCAGACGCCAGGGGACATCGGCGTCTTCGGCAGCATATTCGAGGACTTGCGTGACAGGTACCTGGTCCATCTGAATTTGTTTTTTGCCTGTGCCAATCAATTGTTTGATTGGGATCGTCTGGTGGTTCAGATAACGTTTTGCGAGTTCGTCCAGACTGTGGTTGCGCTCACCAGGAACCAGCAGGTAATCAGCGACCATCGTGTCAAATAGAGGCCCTGCAAGTTCAACGCCGTGGCAGTGCAGTACCACCATGTCGTACTTGAGGTTTTGGCCAATTTTTTCGATCTTTTTGTCGGCAAGCAGGGGGCGCAACGTTTCCAACGTATTGGCTATGTCCAGTTGTGGGTCGCCTGCGGGGGCGCGGACAGGGACGTAGCATGCTTCGCCCTCGCCCCAGGCAAATGACAATCCAACCAGATCTGCATGGCGTGGATTTGTTGAGGTTGTTTCGGTGTCCACTGAGAATCGCGGCAGCTTGGAAAGGCGGGCGACCAGGGCTTCTAATTTCGGTTTCGTGTCAATCAGTTGGTAGTTGGTTTCCCAGTGAACTGGAGCTGATTGCATCGAGAGGTTGGCCAGCCGCTCACCCAGTCGTCGAAACCCAAATTCTTCGCATAATTGTTGCACCTGCTGCCGATCAATTCCGCCTACTCTTGCATTGGCCCAGTCGAGAGCGATCGGCACGCGATCGTCGAGGCGAACGAGTTCACGACTCAGGAGTGCCTGCTCGCGATCTCGAAGCAGGTTTTCGCGACGTTTTTTTGCCTTGATCTGATCGACTTTTTCGAAGATCCCTTCGAGTGTTCCATACTCGTTGAGTAAGTCTGCGGCGGTCTTCTTGCCGATCCCTTCTACGCCGGGAACGTTGTCGACTGAATCCCCCCAGAGCGCTTGAAAGTCGACAACCTGGTCTGGTCTGATCCCCCAGTCATCCCGGACTTCTTTGTTACCGAGCGTCACATCTTTGCGAATGTTGTAGATCTGGGTTTGGTCGCTGATTAGCTGACGGCAGTCTTTGTCACTAGTTACCAGCAGGCACCGACCACCGCGAGTTTGAGTTTCGCGGGCGACCGTAGCCATGATGTCGTCCGCTTCGTAGTTTTCCAGTGTCAGGATCGGTATTCCGAGAGCTTCGACCATTCGCTGAATGTTGGGGATCTGGCAACGTAGATCATCGGGCATCGGCGATCGGTTGCTTTTGTACTCTGGGTAAATGTCGTGTCGAAAAGTGCGCGAAGAATGGTCGAATGCGCAGAAGAAAAGTTCGGGTTGTTGACGGCTGAGCAAGTCCAGTATGTCTCGAGTGAACCCATGAATTGCGTTCACGGGTTGCCCATGCGGACCTGTCATTTCAGGTAGCGCATGGAATACTTGATAGATTAGCCCGAAAGCGTCGACAACAACGACGGTTTGTTGGCTGAGCGAGTCAGGGGCCTGTTGGTTGCGCGAGTCGGAGTCCGTAACCGCAGCAGGTGACGACTCTTCCTGGGAATCAAACCCTTCGAGCAGGCGTTGAGGATTCACAATAGATGTTCCTTGCCTGGGAGTCCAGGCTGGCCTTTGATCTTGAACTATTCGTCTGGGAGTTGAACCAGCTCAATCAGCATTCCGTCTGGCCCTTTTGCGCACACGACATGTTTGGCATCGGGTGCGGACACGGGGTCGGCCATGAACTCAACGCCTTTGCTCTTCAGATCAGCGACAACGCTCGGAACATCTTCGAGGATGAATGTGAGCCAGCGAATCCCGGCCTGAAAATCAAAAGACCGCGTGGGAGGCGGGTTTTCAATTTCCATTAACTTGATGAGGGTTTCACCTGCTTTTAAACGTACCTGGCGGAATCCGCTGGGTGCCAGTCTGGCACCGGTGGCAGTGCCTTCGGGAATTTGAATGTCGAGCACGACTTCCATGCCGAGTAGATCGCGATAAAAGCGGAGCGACTCGTCAAAATTACTACAGACGAAACCAAGGTCTACGACAGAGTGTTTCATTGCAAACATTTTCATTTTCCTGATTGTGGAACGATGACCACACTTTAGCCCATCGACCGACCCAGTGACATTACAGGCCCAGGCGCTGGTGCTCTTTTTGTACTTCCTGACACCAGTTGCCGACATTCCACTGTCCCCAGGCTCCAAGATTTCCCATTTCGTGAGGTCCGAAGTAGACAGGCAGATGTACCACGGAAAGTCCCTGGTGTTGATGGGCTTTTTCCAGCGCCTCGATCAGTGTTTCACGGTGAGTACCCCCGGGAAACGCCTGTACACCGGTGACGGAGTTGCAGAGTGTGACGTAATCAACAACAACGGAATCATTGGTGGCAAATTCATGCCCATACTGTGCTTCTTGAAGGCCAGTAATGGCACCCATGCGTCGGTTGTCGAGAATGACGATCATTCCATGGACACCGTGTTCAACCGCATCAATCAAGATCTGTGGGTTCATCAAGAAGCTCCCGTCACCACAGAGAGCGATGCCATACTCAGGATTGTCTGCCATACCACTTGCCAGCAGGGAAGATGCAGCGAAGCCCATGTAGGATGCGCCTGTGTCGGTAAAAGTTCGGTTTGGTTTCTCGTCTTCCACGACCTGGAATCCGTTGGCTTGGACGTCTCCCGCATCGAAGTACTTCGCGGCGTCAATGCGAGTTGCGAACTCACTGATAATCCGT
>CAZITS010000547.1:0-4512 GCA_964542185.1 uncultured Pirellulaceae bacterium | reverse complement strand
TGGGGAAATGTCGCTCAGATTGCCGCCGGTATTCGTTTCCATTTCATTCATCTCGGTAGTGACGACAGAAGCCATGGAGCGATTGTCAATGATGCCTGGGGCAAGCAGGGTGGAATTCGCACTCTCGGCCAGAACTCGCCAGCTAACCTGGCACGTACCGAGCAGGGTATTGGAATGCATGCCAACGCCCTGGTCACTTTTGACCTCGATGAGATTCGTCGGGCTGGCTTACTTCCAGCGGACCAGAAGTTTGTGTTCAAGGTCGATCGTGCTGGCATCAATGACGACATCTTCGGCAGTGATGCCAGCGCGCATCTCGCGGTCATTCTCTCCAAGCCCCACAGCAAACCGGAAGTCTACGATGCGATTCTCGCCGGTTACGTTAATGGCCGACGACAAAAGGTCGAGGAAAATGACAAGGAATACTATTTTGCCGGGCCCCTGCCGCCTCCTTTGCAGGCCGACGGCAAATACGTCCAATTCACGATACCTGTTTCGCCAGCAGCCAGGTACCTGACACTGGTGACTACCGGTGCAGGTACGCCGACTGCGAACTCGATTAACTGTGATCACAGCGTGTTCTCTGGGGTACGCCTGGAACTGGATCCATTGCCATCAGCTGGGCTGGCGGCGCAGGAGGAGACGCAGGAAGAGGAGCGATCTGCGAGTCTGCGTGGAGCACAGGACCGGCTCGCGGCAATGCTGCTTTCTGAGCTTTTGTTTGACCAGGGTTTGCTGGCTGTCCCTGCCAGCGAAGTGGCAGGACTGTTGCCGGATCCGGTGGCGGCCGAGTGGAAGGCCCGGCAAGCTCAGCAAGCGAAATTAAAGCAGCAGGCGGCAGCCATCCAAATCTTGACCGCCCACGCGCTGCAGGATTCTGGAGGAGCGGATTTACAGATCTACCGTTCTGGCGATCCGGCGAATCCGGGGGAAACCGCACCGCGTTCGTTCCCGGCGATTCTTACGGACGGAAAACGACGGCCGTTTGAGTCCGCTGGAAGCGGCCGACTGGAGCTGGCCCGGGCGATCACAGCGCCGGGGAATCCACTCACGGCGCGGGTGATTGTCAATCGAGTCTGGGCAGGCCACTTTGGTTTTGGGTTGGTGCGCACACCGTCCAATTTTGGATCGCTTGGCGAACGCCCGACGCACCCACACTTGCTCGACTGGCTGACGATTCGCTTCGTTGAGCATGGCTGGTCACTGAAGTGGTTGCACCGGACCATTTTACATTCGGCAACCTATCAGCGATCGGCCAATTATGACCAGAAGAATGATGCGGTTGATGCAGACAATCGTTTGCTTTGGCGCATGAATCGAAGACGTCTTGAGGTAGAGCCATGGCGTGATGCGATGCTGGCCGTTTCTGGAAACCTTGATCGTGCCTTGGGTGGGGTGTCGCAGAACCTGGATGAGGCGGCGAACCGGCGTCGGACGTTATACGGTTTCGTGAGTCGTCACAAACTCAATGAGCTGTTGCGGTTGTTTGATTTCCCGGACCCCAATATTACCAGCGATCGTCGCGCATCGACTACAGTACCCCTGCAGCAACTGTTTGTGCTGAATAGCGACTTTATGACACGACAGGCTCGCTCTCTGGCCTTGCACCTGGTACGTGATGTACCGGCGGGTGGCGTCGCGCGGATTCGCCGCGCCTACGAATTGCTCTTTGCCCGCGCGCCTACCGCGGAGGAGGTGGCTGTGGGCGTCGAGTTTCTCGGCCAGGTTAAGATGGCTGGAAAAGCGGAGAGCAATTTGTCGGGCTGGGAGCAGTACGCTTTGGGACTGCTGGCGAGTAACGAGTTCACTTATATCGACTAAAGCGACGCGGGTGCGGTTGGCGAGCAGTAGAGATCAAAGGGTGAGTTCCAATGAAGCATGATACTGACGGGTTTTCGATTAGTCGGCGCCGGATGTTGACGCAGAGTGGTGCTGGATTTGGCTGGCTTGGATTGGCAGCGACCCTGGCCGAGGAGCAGCAGTTAACGGCGGCACCAGACATCGAGAGCCGCAATCCGCTGGCACCGAAACGCCCACATTTCAAGCCGCAGGCCAAACGGATCATTTTTCTGTTTATGAACGGGGGCCCGTCGCACGTCGACACGTTCGACCCCAAGCCTGAACTCGTAAATCAGGAAGGGAAGAAGGGGCCCGGTGGCAAGTAGATGCCGTCGCCGTTCAAGTTTTCAAGACATGGCCAGAGCGGGTTGGCGGTGAGCGATCTCTATCCTCATGTGGCACGTTGTATTGACGATGTCTGTGTAGTCAGGTCGATGTACACCTCGACACCGAATCATGAACCCGGATTGTTCATGATGAACAGTGGTATCCAGCAGCCGCTGCGGCCATCGATCGGCTCCTGGTTGAATTACGGATTGGGGACCGAAAATCAGAATTTGCCTGGATTTGTTGTGTTGTGTCCGGGCAAACCGGTTGTGGGACCGGCCTTGTGGTCAAACAGCTTCCTGCCGGGTATTTATCAGGGTACACACATCAACAACGCGAAGCTTGATCCGCAGAAAGTGATCGGTCACCTCAGTAACCAGAACCTCACGCAGCGGTCCCAGCGTCGGTTGTTGAATCTCACGCAGAGGTTGAATCGAGAGCACTTGAGACAGCGGGACCGCGATACTCAACTGGACGCTCGCATCAACTCACTGGAGATGGCTTATCGCATGCAGTTTGAGGCTCAGGAGGCGTTTGACATCGGTCGAGAGTCGCAGGGGACTCTCGATGCGTATGGGAAGGGGCAATTTGCTGATGGTTGTTTGATCGCTCGTCGCCTTGTCGAGCGTGGTGTCCGGATGGTTCAGTTATTTTACGGTAGTGGACAGCCCTGGGATGCACACGGCAACATCATGGATCACAAACGCGATGCAGGAAAGAGTGATCAACCCATCGCGGCGTTGTTGCAGGACCTGAAAACGCGCGGTTTGCTGGATGAAACGATTGTGATCTGGGGCGGGGAATTTGGACGCACGCCAACGGCTCAGGGGGCTCGTGGTCGCAACCATCACGCCACTGGATTTTCAATCTGGCTGGCCGGTGGTGGTTTTCGTGGGGGGATGACGTACGGAGCCACAGATGAACTGGGGATGCACTCGATTGAAAACCGGATGAGTGTTCACGACCTGCACGCGACCTTACTGCACCAGATGGGGATTGATCACGAGCGTTTGACATTTCGTTACAGTGGTCGTGATTTTCGTTTGACCGATGTCCACGGAAATGTCGCGCATCAGATCATTGCTTGAGTTGCTCCGCAGCGGCGCGGTTTTGCCTCGCCAGTGTGGCAAAGCCATTCGCGACGGGTCATGAGTTTACTCCGATCGACACTTGTAGCGCGTCGAGTACGGTTTGGATGTCGGCAGGAATGGGCGCCGTAATCGAGAGCAGTTCCCCGCTGTGAGGGTGCTCGAATGTCAGTTTGTGGGCATGCAGCGCTTGCCGGTCGAGTAGTACGCTGCCATCTTCTCCCTGCTCGGTGAGTTCTCTCCGTGTGATTTCGGATCGCCCTCCGTAAAGTGCATCGCAGAGCACTGGGCAACCTACGTGTGCCAGATGAACACGGATTTGGTGGGTTCGTCCTGTTCTGGGTAGCACGCGTACAACCGCGTAGTTGCCGCGTCGGGCTGTCACTTCATAGAAACTCACTGCATCGCGACTGCTGGAATGTTCTTTGCGGACCGCCATTTTCTCACGTTGCCGTGGGTGGATACCAATCGGTTGTTCGATCAGATCGCGATCACGATCGGGAACCGCCGCCAGTACCGCCAGGTACTCTTTTTTGACACTCCGTGCTGCGAATTGGCTGGAGAGATGGTGGTGGACCTGGTCGGTTTTTGCGACGATCAGGACACCGCTGGTGTCTCGATCGAGGCGATGGACAATTCCGGGGCGACAGGTGCCACCCACTTCACTCAGTTGGTGAAAGTGGAACAGCAACGCTGAAACCAGAGTCCCGGCAGTGTGTCCCTTGCCAGGATGGACCACCATGCGAGGAGGCTTGTTGACGACGACGAGGTGCTCGTCTTCCCAGAGAATGTCGAGTGGGATGTCCTCACCTCGTTCCACAGTGGTGCGAGGTTCAGGAAACTTGATCGAGACACGTTGTGCTACCCGGAGCCGGTAAGACGGTTTAACCGGCTCCTCATCGACGGTCACAGCGCCATCTGTAATCGCTCGTTGCAACTGTGCGCGACTGAACGTTGAAAATGCCTGAGCGAGAAATGTGTCCAGGCGTTGGCCAGCCTGATCGGCTGTCACAACGAGTTGCTGGCATCCCTCCTCCGCTGGTTTGGCGGGCATGGCTCAGCACTTGATATCGAGTAGCAGGTTCGAATGTAATCTGTTCGCTGGGTACTTTGTGTAACCAGGTGTAGCCAGCGCGCTGACTCGGGACAGGCCGCCTGTGCTGGCAACGGGTGCCTCTCAGGGGGCTTGACCGTCTGTGGATTCGTCTGTGGATTCGGGTGTGGATTCGGGTGTGGATTCGGGGGTGGATGCGGGTGG
>CAZITS010000546.1:0-4513 GCA_964542185.1 uncultured Pirellulaceae bacterium | reverse complement strand
AAAAGCCGAACCACCCAAAAACGAGCCTGCGCAGTGCACCAATCAGACGGTGTGCCGGGCTGGAAACAGAAGTCATGAGGGAGATGCACGCAGCAAAGAGTGAAAGGAAAGTGTAGCCCTTGGCTGCTGTCGCGCGGCATCAGGCCAGAAGTTTGTCCACGACTGTGGCGTCAGAAACCGGGGAGTCGGTGAGGGTTTCGTCGCGGCCATGGTGATGATAGGTAAGCGCATCGTGATCGAGTCCCAGTTGATGCAGGATGGTGGCGAACAGGTCCGGTACGCTTACGGGGTCCTCTGTGGCGCGGTAGCCGACGTCATCGGTAGCGCCATGGACGTGGCCTGGCCGGAATCCGCCGCCGGCCAGAAGTGCCGTGAACGCGTTGCGATTGTGATCTCTTCCCAGACCGTTTTGCGAGACCGGCAAACGTCCGAATTCGCCCGTCCAGAGTACGATCGTGTCTTCCAGTAAACCGCGTTGGGCGAGGTCCTGGATGAAGCCTGCGGTCGGCAGGTCCGTTTGCGCCGAAATCTTGGCAATCTCATCCTTGACGTTGGCGTGGCTGTCCCAAGGGGCTCCGTTGAGAAATACGTGGACGAAGCGGACGCCCGCTTCTACCATTCTGCGCGCCATCAAGAGTCGGGTGCCGTAGCCGCGAGTGGACTCTTCGTCCATGCCGTACAGGGTGCGTGTCTGTTGGGTTTCCTTTGTCAGGTCGAGCGCGGTTGTCGCTTCCAATTGCATTCTGGCTGCCAATTCGTAGTTGCGGATGCGAGACTCGAGTTGGGGGTTGTCGGAATAGTTGCGACGATGACGCTGATTGAGGTCTTCCAGGAAGGCAAGATCGGCTTTACGGGCACCCGCGGGGAGCGGTTGGGCCGGGTTAAGGTTCAGTACAGGCGGACCTTCGGTCCGCACCTGGGTTCCGCGGTAGATCGCCGGTAACCAGCCGTTTTGCCAGAGCGTGGAGCCGGTGGAGGGATAACCTTTGGGATCGCGGAGGACCACATACGCGGGCAGATTCTGATTGACCGTGCCCAGGCCATAGCAGATCCAGGATCCGAGGGTCGGGCGTCCCGGGAAAATTTTGCCGCTGGTGATCATCACCAGACCCTCGGTATGGTTGTTGTGCTCGGAGTGCATCGAACGGACCATGCAGAGGTGGTCAGCAACACGGGGCATGTGGGGGAGGGCGTTGGAAAAAAACATGCCACTTTGACCATGTTGCGAAAAGGTCCAGGGGGAGGCCAGCAACTGGTTCTGCTCGCTCCCTGGCTGAAACATTTCGACTTTTTCTCGGTAGACACGGCCAGCACCTGCTGCCAAAGCTGGTTTCGGGTCAAACAGATCCATTTGGCTAGGACCACCGTTCTGTAGCAGCATCACGACGGATTTGGCACGAGCCGGGAAATGCGGTTTGCGCGGTTTCAGGTTGAGCGCCTGGGGAGCAGCGGCGCCTGCAGCTTCCTGGTGTAACATCCAGTTCAAGGCACAGGCGCCGAATCCCATACCACTCGCCTGGAGGAGTTGCCGGCGGTTTACCGCGGTCGATTTGGGTAGCGGTGCCATGGCACGCCTCACGGTGTGTAGAGAAATTCGTTGGTGCAGAGCAGCATGTGGCAGAGATGCCGCAGGCCGTACGTCAGCGGGGCTGCCTGCAGATCCGCCTGATTTTCATAGCGTTGGGAATGCCCCTCCACGAATTCGAGTGACCATTGTTGTTCCTGGTCATCGGCGTCCCTGGACAGGATCATTTGAAACGCCATCGCGATCTGTCGGTCGAGTGGCTGGTTCGGGGTTTCACGCTGCAGGCGTTCTGCCAGAGCCATCGATTGTTCGAACATGAAATGATCGTTGATGAGCGTCAGCGATTGGCTGACCACTGCAGTGGCGCTGCGTTGGGTACAATTCTTGGTGAGCTCTGGCTGCCCAAAGGCCTCCAGGAAGGATTCGTGGTAACGCCGCCGCTGCAGGAGGTAGAGGCTACGACGGTACGCGTCCGCGGGCCGGCGCAGCCGTCCCTGGTCGATACGTACATAGCCATCGGCCTGGGGAGTCGTGGCGACGGGAGGGCCTCCAAAGGACCGGTCGAGTTGTCCGCTGAGTGCGAGGACGGAGTCGCGGAGTACTTCCGAATCGAGCTGCCGCAGTGGCATTCGCCACAACAGGCGATTGTCAGGATCGGCGTCCGCGGACGGCCCCGGTGGAACGGAGCTTTGCCGATAGGCCGCCGTAGAGACCAGCTGTTGCAGTAGACGTTTGTAGTGCCAGCCTTGATTCCTGAAGTCTGCCGCCAGGTAATCGAGTAAGTCGGGGTGGTCCGGCGTGCTGCCCATGATGCCGAAATTGTCGGAGGTTTCGACGATGCCGCGGCCGAACAGGTGCTGCCAGGCGCGATTGACCACGACGCGTGCCAGCAGGCCGGACGCGGGGCTTTCTGTCTCGGTGAGCCAGTTGGCCAACGCAGTGCGGCGTCCCGACGTCGCGGCTGCGGTCGCGATGGGCAGGGGCTGGGCCGCTTCCTGACTACTGGTGAGAACTCGCAGCATTCCGGGCTCGACAGAATTCCGCGGTTGCAGGTGATCACCGCGAGACAGCAGGTAGGTAGCGGGTGTGGTGTGCGTGTCGTAGACGGATTGGATGGTACCCCATGTTTTCAGCTGGGATTGTAAGGTGGCGACATTGGCCCGCAGTCGCGTCACCGAAACGCGTTCCGTCGCGGTCAAGGTGCCCGTTATTTCGGCCTCGCTGACCGCGACAGCAGGTCCCAGTTTCATGGCCAGATATTTCTGGATCACGTTTCGTTTGTCGGCTGGAGTGCGGGTGGCTGTTTGCACGTCCTCACGAATACTGGCCGGTAGCTTGTTGAGTTTGGTAATTCTGATGCGGTCAAGATGGGGCGTTCGGATGGCAGCAATTTGCTGCTGCACCGCGGACATCTCCTTTTTTTTACCGTCGTTGTGGGCGACGCGACGGGTTTTTTCTCTCGGCGAAATATCGGGGAGCTCCCGCTCTGCAGGTTGAAGCCAGGCTTGCGGGTCAAAGGCCGGAGTGAAGCAGGCCAGTAGTCGGTAATAGTCGCGCTGCGGCAGGGGGTCGTATTTGTGGTCATGGCAGCGTGCGCATTGAAGTGTCAGCCCGAGGAGGTTGTGGATAGTGACTTCCATGGTGCGCGCCAGCACTTCATGTCGTATGTCCGCAGTGTTGAGTTCTGTTTGGAGCGTTTCATCCGCCGCGCTGCGCAGAAAGGTGGTGGCGATCAATTGGCGGAGCATGTCGGGAGTCAACTGCTCTGCCTCGCGCCAGTTTGACATCTCGTCGCCAGCGACCTGCTCGCGTACGAAGCGGTCGAAGGGCATGTCGTGGTTATGAGCGTCGATAACGTATTCGCGGTAACGCCACTTTCCCGTGGCAACCTTAGCGATGGCGGCATCGGTGTCGTCGCCGATGGTATCGACGTAGCCGGACGCATCGAGCCAATGGCGGGCCCATTTCTGGCCAAAATGAGGCGACGCGAGGAAGCGGTCGACAAGATTCTCGTAGGCGCATGGTGATGGGTCGCGTAGAAAGTTACGGACGGTAGCAGGTGTCGGTGGCAGTCCGGTCAAGTCGAGTGCCAGTCGCCGAACTAGTGCCCCGCGTTCTGCCTGTGCGGAATAGGAAAGTTGGACTTCTTGCAGACGATGTATCAGGAAACGGTCGACGACAGTCCTGGCTGCGGTCGCATCGTTTGGTGGCGGTGGTGGTGTTCGTTGAGGCGGCTGAAAAGCCCAGTGGGCGCGGTCCGCCGCGTCGATGTGGGTGATGCTGGAGGGCTCGGTATTCGCGGGCGGTTCCGCGCTGTCGAGCCAGCGCCGCAGGGTCGTCAACTGCGCGTTCGTCAGTGGGAGTTCACCTTCAGGGGGCATGCTGCGGGAGGCGACTTTGCGGTAGAGGATGCTGCGAGCAGCGCTGCCCGGTACGATCGCGGGACCCTGTGTGCCACCGTTCAGAATGAGCGGAAGGGTGCGCAAGTCGAGCTCGCCAGCGCGTTTCTCCAGGCCATGACAACTCATGCAGTGAGCGCGGAGCAGTGGGCGTACGTCGCGTTCGAACTGGACCGGCGTCGGGTCGGGAGGGAGTTCCCCTGCCAGTGGAGCAGAGTTGATGACCCAGAGCCAGAACAGGCTGGTACAAGAGAGGGTAATGCGGGGGAAGTCGTGAGAAGCGTGCATGCCGCTATTGTAGCTGGTTGCCAGCTTCTGGGGCGAGGTCACGTGGATCGCCAGACGATCGAGTTCGTGGGTTGGGTCCGACCCGTGCAGCCATCACGTGGGTTTCTATGGCTTCGCACTCGAGAACGGCAAGTTAAAACCGGTGGGACACGATCCGTTGGAGCTGGCTACGAAAGGGGAGAAGATCTGCGGTTCTATGAAGTGACCGGATGGCAGTGAATGCGGCGTGCCGGGACTGTGGTCCAGGTAGACCAGACAGGCAAACGAGTTCCGTTGGAAAGAGTCGATGCCGACTCAACGA
>CAZITS010000545.1:0-4516 GCA_964542185.1 uncultured Pirellulaceae bacterium | reverse complement strand
GGTTGTTCAGGTCGCCGTTGCCGGTTTCCCAGAACCAGTGCCAGTTGTAATGCACGTAGTTGCCATGGAAATTGTCGATCACTGCAGGCCCCTTCCACAGATCCCAGTCGAGATTCGACGGTGGATCGCCGGAAGTTTTTCTGCCGATGCTGCCGCGAGGTTTGCAGCAGTAGCCGTAGGCGATCTTGAGCCTGGGCAGCTTGCCAGTCTGCAAGGCTTCGTGCAGCGCGGCGATGCCGGCGTTGCTGCGGCGCTGCGTGCCGTGCTGTACGACCACACCGTATTTCTTCTGCGCTTCAACCGCGACGCGGCCTTCGGCGATGTCGTGGCTCATCGGCTTTTCGACGTACACGTGCTTGCCGGCCTGTGCGCCCCAGATGGTCATCAGCGAGTGCCAGTGGTTAGGCGCGGCGATGGAGATCGCATCCAGATTCTTGTCTTCCAGGATTGCGCGAAGGTCCTTTTCTCCCTGGCAGTTCTTGAACGTCCCTTGGACCGAGTTCAACCGACGGCCCAGGACGTCTTGATCTGGATCGACCACATAGGCGATTTCGACGTTCTTCTGTTGTTTCCAACCGTTGATATGACTGCCGCCACGACCATTGAGTCCGATCACCGCGATCCGCAACCGATCGTTGGCGCCGAGGATGTTACCCGATGACTTCGTTCCTCCAATGAAGAACGATGCGCCGATGGCGGAAGAAGCCTGCAGAAAACGGCGTCGTGTTGTACGTGGCATGTTCTTGCATCTCCTGCGGAAAGAAACTTCGCGGTGTGACCCAACGATGGGTGCAATGGACAAATATAGCAGATCTTCAACACGTCGTCACAGAGTATTCCGCCTTGCCTCGGTTCCCAACGGCGAAGCTCGACGGCGTGACTTGGGGAACAGGCCATCCACAAACAACTGACGCCCGGTTCTTTTCTGTGCCCAGGCGGTCGGACACGGTCCTGTCACGTTCGACCCGATCGGATCTCGCCCCACTGGCTGGGAATGCCAGCGTACCGGGCGATTCGATTCCGTGCTGCATCAAAGTCGCACTGTGCTGGCACGCCGCAAGTAGTCCGCAGCAATTGTAACGCCGAATCCAGGTCCTGACGGTACTCGCATACTGCCGTTGTGACACGTGAGGTCTGATGTGGCACATTCCAAAGGAATGTTGCCGGCCCCCTTGAATTCCTGGTGTTGCCCAGCGTTTGGCACGTAGGACGCGAAGTGTAACACATAAAGATATCCCAGCCCGGCACCTGACATGTGGACTGTACATGACATCCCGGCGACGGCCGCCATGCGAGCAACGCGCGTGCAGCGAATGAAGCCTCCAAAATAATGCAGATCAGGCTGGACGATATCCACGCCACGATTCTGAATCGCCCACCGGAAACGCCGCATGCTGAATTCCTGCTCGCCACCGGCCACGGGGATCGTTAATTTATCCGCCACCCGCTTGGTATCCCAGATGTGATCGAACGGGCAAGGCTCTTCAAAAAAAGCATAGCCGTTGTCTTCCATGAGGCGGCCAATGCGGATTGCGTTTTCGACGTCATAGGAACTGTTGGAATCGGCGTAGAGTGTCATTTGGTCGCCGAACTCACGGCGCACAAGTGGGATCAGGGCTTCGGTTCGACCGCGTAACGAATCCCGATTGTTGCTCATGCGGCCACCAAGTCGAAACTTGATTGCACGGGCGCCGGTTTCGGAAACCAGGCGTTTGAGGTGTTCGATTTCCTTTTGCGGCCGGTTGCCTCGATTGCCACTGGCGCTGTAAACAGGAATGTCGCGTCGTACGCCGCCGCCGAACAATTCGCCAATGGACTGACCACTCGCCTTGCCAAGCAAATCCAGGATCGCGATTTCGGCGGCCGCGACGCATACCCAGAAAGCCAGGCCTTGCAGCTTGTAGTTGCTGCGACTGCGGTAAAGATCGCCGAGCAGCGATTCAATTCGTCGCGCATCCTTGCCGATGAAAAACGGGGCGACGCGATTCAGAAAAATCGGATACGTTTCTCGCATTTTCTTCGAGTTTGCGGCGGCGATTCCTTCCAACCCGTCTTTGGATCGCACACGCACAAAGAACTCGCGCCCTTTTCGCAAGAGCTCCATCGACTCAATCGAGATCCGATCCCTCAGCGATTTCAGATTCAACAACGGCGCGTCGGCCACTCGTTGCAGGGCGTCGGCCGTTGGAGGTGGTTTCGACCCAGGTTCGTCACAGAATGCGTTGCCGGCAGCCGTGAGTGATGCGGTTGCTGCGAGAAACTCTCGACGTCGAATTTTCATCACACTGTCATTCATCTGCGTGGGTTGGTTGGTAAGCGGAAGGCGGGATCATATGTCAGGGGCGGATTGATCCTATCACCTGGCTTGCCGTCTGCCCACTTCCGCCATGGCACTGGATGGCACCAAGGACAAAAAATGGAGGCGGCGGGAATCGAACCCGCGGGTCCAATCTCGGAACTCATAATTAGACAATCGGTTACGGAAAATGATCCAGGACGTGGGAGTATCCTGGGAGTGGAACGATGACGCCAATCGTCAACCGCTGGCAATTGGCCACCATGAACTGGCCGAGGTGATCATTGCCTGGCCGACGCTCTCGGCCGATCTCAGGGTGGCCATCCTGGCGATTGTGCAGTCGGGGAGGGTGGCAGAGGACGCGTCACCACAACGATCACAGCAGTTCGGGAAGCGCCGTATGCGCGCGGTCGACGAGGTGCAATGGACGTCCTGACAGGTCCGTGCCGGTGAGACGCGATGCGTCCAGGCCGCAGCATTTGTAGATCGTTGCAAAAACTTCACCGGTACAGGTCGGGCGTGAGATCACTTCGCCACCGAGGCGATCTGTGCCACCGATGACCTGGCCGGTCTGCATTCCGCCACCAGCAAGGAGGGCCGAGTTGACTCGCGGCCAGTGATCGCGGCCATCGACTCCCTGGAGCGTCGGTGAGCGACCGAACTCGCCCCAGGCGAGGACCGACACGTCGTTCTGCAATCCTCGGTCGTGAAGGTCAACCACGAGATTAGTTAGCCCGCTATCGAGGATCGGCAGCAGCTCGCTTCTCTGACGCCGAAAGTTGTACTTATGCGTGTCAAAGCCGCCGATCGAAACCATCACATAGCGAGCCCCGGCTTCGATCAGCCGGCGCGCCGACAGAAACTTCTCGACGTGCTGCCAGTAACGGGGGGCCACGCCCGTTCGAAACCGCTCACGGTCCGCCTGGTCGGCAGAATCTATGTCCAGGGCAGTTGCCAGGGCAGGCGATGACAGCACGTCATAGGCTTTGCGATGGAACTCATTCGCGCCGGTAACGTTGGTCAGGGCACGGGCCGACGTGCCTGCACTGCAAAAACTGCTGGCAAGCTGCAGTCGCTGATCCACCCGGGACAACGGCAGCGACTCGTTGAGCGCCATGTCCGCGAGAGCGCCGTGTTCCGGTTTGAAGAGCTGGTATGCTGGCCCGAAAAATCCGCCGCCGGTCCTCGTGTAGGGCGAAAGCGTTACAGAGGTCGGAACGCCGACCCGACCACGCCCGGCAAACTTCTGGAGGACGGCTCCCATCGAAGGCCACCCGCCAGCCGGTTCAGTGGGACGGTTCCGACGTCCAGTTTCGCACTGGTACGACGTGTGCACGCCGATGCTGTCGACAATCGATCGCAACACAGCGAACCGATTCATCTGAGTCGCAAGCTGCGGCAGGTGCTCACTCACGTTGATGCCCGACACGTTCGTCGGGATCGGACGGAACTCACCCCGAATCTCGGCCGGCGCGTCGGGCTTCATATCCCACGTATCGATATGCGATGGTCCCCCTTCCAAAAAGACCATCACGACCGACTTTGGACTCGAACCAGTGCCGGCCTCAGCCTCTGACTGGAGCAGGCGAAACAGCGGCAATCCGCCGATCGCAAGCTTTGCCCCCTGCAGCAGCTCTCGTCGCGGGAATTGTCGCGTCAGGCACGGATTCGGTTCGGTCATTTGTGAGTCCTTGTGCTGAACTACGTTTCATTCACGTGATCGTACACCAGCGGGTTTTGATAACAAGACTGAAATGCGACGGTCGGTCATCTCGCTCAGTCAGTGGTGATGCGTGCAGGACCGCGTCCGCGACTCCAACTGAGGTCAGCTCGTTGTCTGTGTTGGGCGTGTTTCGTGTCCAGGGTCTGCGATTCCAATGCGGCTCCGCCGTCCTGCAACCATCGGCTGGCAACAGAGGGGCCGCGGAGCGGTCCACCTCGGTCATGATGCTGTTCCAAAGGAACCTCAACGTCATCGGATTTCTCAACGGATGCCGATACCTGTTGATGGATCGAGACGTGAAATTCTGCCGCGGTTTTCGAGCGATCCTTGAGCCAGATGGTTTCACCTGTCTGCGATTGCCAAAGCGATCGCCGAATCTCAACGGACATGTTGAGCGGTTCACGAGATCGGTGAAGGAAGAGCGCCTTGGCCGACTGATTCTCTTCGGTGAGAAATCGTTGTGTAATGCAGTTCGCGAGTTCCTTGAGCACTACTAC
>CAZITS010000544.1:0-4520 GCA_964542185.1 uncultured Pirellulaceae bacterium | reverse complement strand
CTCATCGGTATCGCGGAGAGGAAATCGAACTAATGCAGTGCCCGCTGGTGTGTCCAAGCTATACGAAAACGTGGCCACCTCCTGGTCCGGAAAATCAACCGTCCTGGTGAGCGTTTGGAGCGCGGGCGAATCACCCTGAAGGCCATAACCGATGAACTCGACATCGCAGGAACGCCCCCGTCGTCCAGCGACTGGTCGGGTCATAATGACACGTGGACCGAGTGAAAGTCGCAGCGCATAGACGAAGGCCTGGTTACCACGAAATTGAACATCAGACACCTTCAGAGAATAGACTTTGCCGGCCTTCACTGCGAAAGTGAGCGCAATATCTTTTCCCTCCAAGTCCACCGCGTCACCAAGCCGCCGATCTCCGCCACTCTCACTGACTTCGATGGCACCTGTCATCAAAGACCCAATTTGATGGGTGATCAGTTCGGCAGTGACAAAACCTTCCTGCGTGGCAACAAACTGATATTCATCGATCTCGGCGATCTTCCCGAGTCGCGCCGCGACGATAACAGGTAGCGTATCCAGCGTCTGAGGGGTATCGCGACGTCGATTTTCGACCACGATGTTGCCCGCTTCGACCAGGAAAGGAACGCAACGGCTCGCGCCACCCGCATTAGCAACCTGCCAATAGGCACTGCCGGATAAGTTGCCAGGGGCGACATGGATCTGCGCTGGCACCTCCCGTGGAATCGGGAAGGCGGCCCGCATCGACTTTTGTCCAAACCAATAGGGGGGCGGGGCTACAACCAATTTGCCCGGTGGCCCCGTTTTCGTGATCGTCACCTGTGGATCGGGAGAAAAGAACTCCACATCGGGTGTGAACTCGTAACCACCGAGCTGTACTTCTGTCACGACACCCGCGGGCACCACCGGCGGATACATGTAACCGGCAGCGGGCGCCTCACCCAACAACGCACAGGCCACCGTAATCACGGTCAAATTCATACCAGCAGCTCTTCAAACACCTGTCCACCGTTAACAATCGACACGGGTCGACCAACATCGGTGTAGACAAGTTTGTTGTAGTCGATTCCCATGAGATGAAAGATCGTTCCCAGAAAGCTCTGATTCGTCATCGGAGGTGTTGTCGGCGCCGCAGCCGTCGCGTCCGATCCACCAATCAAAGCACCTCGCTTGACACCACCACCGGCAAAGATAGCAGTCTGCAGGATGTGGTGGTCACGGCCAGCGTTCTTGTTGATTTTCGGAGTTCGTCCCATCTCGCCCACCATGACGACCAGCGTATCGTCAAGCATGCCACGTTCATCAAGATCCGTCACGAGCGCAGCCAACGCGGTGTCTGCGCTCGGCGCCAGTACCTCGTGGCCAGTGAAATTATCGAAATGGGTATCCCAACTGCCGTGCTCCACACTGATAAAACGACACCCGGCCTCCACAAGGCGACGGGCCAACAAGGCGCATTGGCCAAGCTGGTGGTATCCGTAACGCTCTCGTAACGCCTCAGGCTCTTCGTGGATATTGAACGCCTTCTTGGCCTGCGGCGAGGTGACCATACTGAAGGCCTTCTCATAATACGTCGACATGATCGCCGAACGTCCCGACAACCCAGGTGCGTTTTTGCCACCCGCCAAGAGCCCCTTGGAGCCGAGCTGGTCGATCCGTTGAAGCATACGACGTCGTCGATCAAACCGCTTTTCATCAATCGCCGTCTTGGCCAGATTCAGGTCGCGGACCTCGAAATCAGGCTCTACCGGATCGGTTTCAATCACAAAGGGTGCGTACGACGGACCGTAAAAACCTGGCCCTCCGGCAACCGACTGATTCGGCACACAGATGTAAGGAGGTACCGCGCCGCGCGGCCCAAGCTCGCGAGAAATCACTGAACCGAGAGAGGGATAGAGTTCATTGGCCGGAGTCTTCTTGGCTTGTCCATCTGCGAAGTTAGGCGGATAACCGGTCAGTAGCCAATGGACACCGGTCTGGTGCGCGCCGTCACCCAATGTGGCGCTGCGAACCATCGTGAACTTGTCTGCCACTTTTGCACAGCGTGGCATCAGTTCACCAATCAGCGTACCAGGTACGTTAGTCGAAATGGGATTGAAAGGCCCACGAATTTCACTGGGCGCATTCGGTTTAAGATCCCACATATCGATGTGGCTCGGCCCGCCTTCAAGCAGCAGAAAGATACAAGCCTTGGCCTTGCCCGGCAGCGCCGCCGGAGCCTGATCGGCCATCGCCAACAAGTGTGGCAGCGAGAGGCCGCCCAGCATACCGGTTCCACCAATCTTGATGGCCCGTCTACGAGAGATACCGTCGCAGTACCCAGATCCCGAGCTGGCTGTACTCATCGTTCCCAACTCCCTTTCTCGATTAATCGGCATAGGCCTTTAGCAGCACAGGCCTTTAGTGGCATAGTCGTTTAGTGAACGTACAGGAATCGCTTCGAATTGAGCAGCGTCCAGAGAACGTCTTCTGTTGCCGTCCTGCGATCCTGTTGCGTGAACACCGGAAGCAATGAATCCTGTTCTGCAGCGCTTGGAAAACGAGACAACGTCGAGAGAAAAACTTCCGTGATGATCTGTTGAGGAGTCTTACTGGAATTGGCCAAAGAACGAGCCAATCCGTGACGGTGGCCAATCTTTCTGGCGAACTCCGGTGAGTTCATTACGTACAGCGCCTGCGCAATACTCGGTTCGGTACCACGCTCACATTCACAAACACTCAGTCGCGCGGGACGACCGAAAATATCGAAAAAGTAGGAAGGGACATGGTTATCCCACAATTGGATCGCGCGATATCCCACAGGCCAGCCATTAAACTTCTCCGGCACCCGTGTTACCTGGCAGATCGCATCGAGGAGCACTTCCGCTGGCATCGGCTTGTAGCTGGCATGTGAGTAATTCTGCTGGTCACGGACATTTGATTCGTTAGGCACCGAACTCAACGCATACGCACCCGACAACAGCAGCGTGCGTGTAAAAGCCTTGATGTCATAGTCCAGGTCACGCAGATGTGCTGCCAGGGCATTCAGCAGAGGCTCATTGGTCGGCGGGTTCGTCTCCCGCTGATCATCGATATCCACAAAAATGCCGCGACCAAAATAGTGTGCCCAGAGTCGATTTACGATGAGCCGCGCGAACAGCGGATTTTCCGGAGCCGTCATCCAATCGACGAGGACCTCCCGGCGGTCCAGAGTGCCGCTGAAATCCGCCGGTTCGGCGCCCAGGGCAGCCGCTGGTACGGTTTCTTTTTCGCCCGTCGTCAAGAATTGGTTTTCGAGATCTTTTCCCGCAACCGGTACCAGGTTGGGGCCTTGGGTCGCGACGCCGGTGAAAAAACCACCGAAGGCGTAGAAATCACGCGGATTCCATCGTTCCGAGGGATGCTGGTGGCACTTCGCGCAGCCGAGACGAACCCCCAGAAACAATTGGCTCACCGAAGGACCGAGCTCCTCACCCAGCGCCTGGTAAACGGGTACCGCGCTGGCAGCGGCGATCGTTCCCTTGGCAGTCAATATATTGCGTACGAATTGGTCATAGGGCACATTCGCACGGAACTGTTGCCGCAACCACCGATTAATCGCGACCGCATTTTGCGGACCGATTCGTACCGAGTCGACTTTGAGAATATCCGCCCAGCGCATCGCCCAGTAGACTGCATACTCGTCGCGTTGAAGCAGTCGATCTACCAGCAGCTCGCGCTTCTTGTCAGCGGTATCCTGCAGGTAGGCGCGCGATTCCTGGGCAGTCGGCAAGGTCCCGATCGTGTCGAGGAAGACCCTCCGCAAAAACATGCCGTCATCGGCGGGACCACTGGCGGCAATGCCGAGCCGCTCCAGTTTGTCCCAGACCAGCTTGTCCACAAAACCGTTTTCAGGCGGCCGCTGGAAGACGGTGTCGGGTTGTGGCACCGTCACACGGCAAACGGAAACGTGCCCCATATACTTCACCAGGATGGCAGCCTCACCCGGGACGTCCGACGAATCAACCCGTCCCATGGGTTCCACACCGGCAACTTGCGGCACATTCGATTCGTAGACGGCGTCCACTGTCACACAGCGACGGTCACCATCACGATCAACTGCGGTGACGCGAAGTTGCTGCGTTTGCTGGAAAGAAAGCACTACATCTTTCGGCTCGATTTCGATACGTACCACCGGTGGTGGAGACACGCCTTCGTAACTGGCACCTTCGCGGATCCAACGGGCGATCAGGTTGTAACCCGCGCTTCCCGGCTGAATTCGTGGGCCTCCGCTATGCGGAACAATCCCCGCCGCTTTGCGGAGAAAGAGACTGTCCAGCGGACGGGCAATCGCCACGCGTCGTCCACGCGCCCCCTTCACGATTGCTTCGTAATCTCCCACCGGGTCAAAGTTGAACACACTCAACTGAAAACCATTCTGCCCGCCCTGCTTTCCGTGGCAGGAAGAAGACATGCAACCGGCCTTGTTGAGGACAGGCAACACCTCGTCGCGAAAGGAGACGAGCGGTGGACTGGTGTAGCGTGTCACATTTACTGGAATCTCAACCCGGTCTTCACCGTCAACAACG
>CAZITS010000543.1:0-4535 GCA_964542185.1 uncultured Pirellulaceae bacterium | reverse complement strand
GTGGTGGACGCCCCGAAGGCCGTGGCGGTCGTGGTGGTGGACGCCCTGAAGGCCGCGGTCGTTAAACGCTGCCGTTGCCCTGCTCTTCACTCTTGGTCGTGCGAAGCTTCAAGTCCGCTTAGATTGTGTCGAGGTGGCTTCGCTAACGTCACGGATCATCTGCTCGACAGCTCGTTTTCCTCTGCTTGTCAGTTGGTGCCCCTGTTCGGTACGTGCAATCTGCTGCGAGAAGATGAGTGACCAGGTTGCCAGATAATGCAGAATTGATCCTTGTGTTGTTGTCCAGGCGGTAGCTTCAAGTGTTGCGCCCAGGGTGGTTTTGCGTTCTGTCTGATATAACGAGCGTAACTGGTCATGACAGGCGAGTCGGAATGCAAGACGTGTTTGTCCTAACCCCTTGCTGATCATGCCGTGGCGCGGCGCGAAGAACATCGCCAGGATAAATAACATGCCGGCCACGACCGCCATCATGCCGGCAGTGCTGGCGTCTTTGATTTCAGGGAATCCTAAACGGGAAAACACAAGGGCTGGCAGGGTTAGCGCCATGGCGTGCCCAAGCAAAGCAGTAGTGAATGCGATGGCCAGGGTGACCACAAGCCGTATTGGTAGACGGTCAGTCAGCAAGCTGGCGGTGGCGGCTGGCGCGACCAGCATGGTGATGACCAGGATACTTCCTACGCTTTCGAAAGCCGCGACGAGTGTGGCGGCTGTAGTAGCCATGAGAGCGTAATGCATAAGCCGTGCGCGGATGCCAAGAGTCGTGGCAAGACTGGGGTCAAAGGCACTGATGGTGAGTTCTTTATAGAACAGCAGGACGAGGATCAGGTTTACCACGAGCAAGCTTGCAACCATGGCCGTTGCCCGAGGAATTCCTGCCACACCCAGTTTGACGGTTTCGACATTCCCGTACAGTACACAGTCCGGGTCAATGTGAACGGAATCGGCCTTCAAGCGGATCAGCAGCAGGCCAAATGCGAACAGGGAGGTGAAGACGACGCCGAGTGCTGCGCTGCTTTCAACATGGCCCAGGCGTTGGACAAATTCTGTCAACATGGCAGAGACTACGCCCAGCACGACAGCTCCACCAAACAAGAAAAGGGGGAGTGTTGCTAGTTGCGTTGATGGGCTGAGCCACGCCGCATCTCTCAATCCGTAAGACAGCAAGAACGCCACGACAATACCCGGCAGGACAGTGTGACTGAGGGCGTCTCCCATCATGCTTTGTTGGCGTAACACCAGGAATACACCCGGTAATGCACAGGCCATTGCGGCGAGTGCTGCCGTAATTACGATCCAGGTATCGAACGATCCCCAGGCAGCCAATCCGTTTTGTATTTCGGTGAACATGTTGCGGTACGCGCAGTACGGTAAGTGAAGCAATGCGGCGGGTGATACCGGCGTGGAAGCAGGTTCACGCCCCAGTCATTTGTGGATACTTCTTGAAGAGCGAGACTTCCAGACCAGAGATGATTTCGGGATCAAGGATTTGTTCGATTCGATCTGCGTCCCGGTCGACGTGTCCCGGCGCAATATCGGCGTGTTGTAACAGATAGAGTTCCCAGAGGCGGTGGTTGCGTGCCGCACGGTGTGCGGCACGTCCTCCCCGCGTGGTTAATCGGTATCCGCGTTCAGAATGCGAAGCGAGGTGTTGAGCTCTTTGGGATTCACGCAGGCTGCGCCGTAGTTGTTTAGCGGTCCAAGACCGTTTCGGGAGCAGATCCTCGAGAGTCACTGTTACATCTGTCAGGGATTGCTGAGAATTCGGAAGAAGTGCAGTTTCGACGATTTCAAAAATCGCGAGCAGTAATTGCTGTGTGGCGATTCGCTGATTAAGTCGGCGCCGTGTGTACCAACGCAACAATACGCCTCGGCGAGTACCGAAACAGAGGCTTGCACAAAACATCACTGAGCCGGTCAGCACGATCACTGCGCCGGCGGCGAGACGAGAGAACAACGCGCTGGATACAGCCCCCACGTAACATGAAGCGACGCCTATCACGGCTGCGCAAAACGTCATATGAGACAGTTTTTCGGTCCAGAAACGAGCGGAAGCTGCGGGGATGATCAGTAGGGCTACAACCAGCAACAGGCCGACACTGCGCAGCCCAATAACACATACAGCGACGACTAGTCCCATCAAAATCAGGTCCAGTAGTACGACCGGCCAGCCTTGAGAGGCAGCGAATTGTTCATCAAAACAGAGCAATCCAAACTCTTTGAATAGAAGTCCAGCTGCCACAATGGCGACGATCGCGACCCGCCAGATTAAATCGACTTCGCTCTGGGTTATCGTAGCGGTGTTGCCGTAGATAAAATTTCCCAGGCCCGCCTGACTTCCCGTAGGAAGCTTCTGGATGATGGTGAACAGGACAATTCCCAGGCCATAGAATCCACCAAGCGTGATCGCCAACGCAGCATCTTCTTTGATTCGTGTGTATGAGCGAATGATGACGGTCGAGACCATACCGGCAATTCCTGAAATCGACGCTCCGATCAGCAACCCCGGTAGCCACTTGCCGCTTTGTGGCTCACGAAGCTCCATGACCAGGAACGCGATGGCTACACCAGGAAGCGAGGCGTGCCCAACGACATCGCCTAAGAGTGATCTTTTTCGCAGCAGCAGGAAAGTTCCGGTAATGCCGGCGGCGAGTCCCAGCGTTGTTGTTCCCCAGAGTACGACGCGGGTGTTGTAGTCCTGCATGAGCAGGACCCGTTTGACATCCGCCGCTGCTGGCCAAGCGAGGCGGTTGTCGGCCAGCGAGCCGGTATGTTGCGGAGACGTTGTTTGGTGGCCTTGGTCTGACGCATCGCTGTGCGGTGGTATCTGTGCAGTTATTTCCAGGTTGATCCCGACGACAAACAAGAGGCAAATGGCGATTTGCAGAACAGGTCCGCGGACTGCAAAACTACCGGTGTTTGAAGCCCAGTCGAGTTGCCTCTGGAAACTCATCCGGAAGTGCCTTTCCCGACGATGCGGTCGGTGTTCTCCAGTAGCATCAACCGGCCACCGTAAGTCTTGCGGAGATTGTCTGTAGTGAACACGCGTTCCACAGGTCCCGTTGCTACCAGACGCATATTTAACAGGATCACTTCATCAAAGTATTCAGTGACAGTTTGCAGGTCGTGGTGAACGACCAGGGCAGTCTTACCCAGAGATCTCAATTCTCGGAGTATTTCAACAATGGCTCGTTCGGTCGCGGCATCGACACCGGTGAACGGTTCGTCCATCAGGTACAGGTCTGCATCCTGCACAAGAGCTCTCGCCAGGAACACGCGTTGTTGCTGTCCGCCGGATAAACGACGGATTTGTCGATGTGCGTAATCCGCCATGCCGACTCGATCGAGGGCCGCAAGTGCAGTTTTTCGGTGTCGCGGTAGTACTGGGATGCACCAGCCAATCTTGCGGTAGAGCCCCATCACGACGACATCCAGAGCGCTGACGGGAAAGTCCCAGTCCACACTCTCGCGTTGAGGCACATAGCCAACCCGATGACGTTGCTTTCGGTAAGGTTCGCCAAAGAACCGTACTTGGCCTGAAGCACGCGGAATCAATTCCAGCGCCGCATTAATCAGCGTGCTCTTGCCGGCTCCGTTGGGGCCGACAATTGCCACCAGTTTGCCAGCCGGGGCGACGTAATCGATGTCCCAGATTACGGGTTTGCGTTGATAAGCCACGGTCATGTCGTGGATCGACAGTGGTGGTACAACGGTCACGTCGGGCGGAATGGATTCGGAAGCCATATCAGATCACTGCCAAGACGCACATTCAGATGGACTCGGAGTTTGTATCCATACGGATTCCGTGGACCTGTTGAAAGCGTCGATCTGCATCGTGCGGATCTAAATCTGTGCCAGGTTGGCCGGACCTAGAGTTTCTGGTTCAGTCCATTTTCAGCAGCCACCCCACCAAGCGCACCGGCAATGACGGAAGCATTGTGATCCATCATGCCAATATAAGTACCTCGGTAGGTGCCCGGCGCCCCCATCGCGTCTGAAAACAGACTGCCACCGATCTTGACCTCCCAGCCACGTTCTCCACAACCTTCAAGTATCGCCTTGATATTACGATCGGAGACGCTTGATTCGACGAAAATGGCCTTTATCTTGCGAGTGCAAATAAACTCCACAAGTTCGTTGATGTGCTTCAGGTCGGCGTCGGATTCGGTACTCAGGCCTTGCACTGATTTGACTTCGATCTGGTAGGCGCGAGAAAAATATCCGAAGGCATCGTGGGCTGTTATCAGGACGCGTTGATCGTCAGGAATAGAGGCAATCGTTTTACGGACGTAGTCATCGAGTCTGGTCAGTTCGTTCTGATAACTCTGCGCATTCTCTTGATACGTTTCTTTGTGAGCCGGATCAAATTCGCTTAGTGCGTCGGCTATTTGCGAGACGCACGCACTCCAGGCCTGAACATCCATCCAGACGTGTGGGTCCCAGTGCCCGGCGAATTCTGGTGGCTCACGCAGTAGTTTTGGATCGATACCTTCGGTGACAGCATAAACGGGAATGCCGGTGCGCTGGACTTGAGAGAA
>CAZITS010000542.1:0-4536 GCA_964542185.1 uncultured Pirellulaceae bacterium | reverse complement strand
ACGACATGGTAACCCCACTTGAAATAGGGTCCACCACCCACCGTACAGGCGCCCATCGCGATCACAAACTTGGGATCCGGCATCATGTTGTAAAGGCGGCGTACGCGACTGGCCATCTTGTAGGTCACTGTACCGGCCACAATCATCAAGTCCGCCTGGCGGGGAGTGGCGCGAAAAGCACCTGCCCCAAACCGATCCATATCGTAGCGACTCGCACCAGCGGCCATCATTTCGATCGCGCAGCAGGCCAAGCCGAACGTCATCGGCCAAATACTCGATTGTCGAGCCCAGTTAATACCCTGCTCGACCGTCGTGATGATCAAATTCTCTTCAAATTGACCCTCAATCCAGGGTTGTGTCATGGTTACTTCCAGCGCGATACGGTGTTTACTTGTCAGGACACCTGCATACGTAACTCACGTCACGAAGGCAGACGGAATTCTCAAAATCATTCTGCCAGAACAAAATACCAGCCGCGGTATCTGTCCGGCATACTTACTCAGGCTGTTACCCTCACTCCGCTAACACTGACACTGATTCAATTCAAACGTACAGCAAGGTTCCCCATCGAGTCGGCACTGTGACAATGTGACCGGCTCACCGAGCACCTCCGAAAACAACATGCGTTCCATCGCGCAAATCGTACGATCCTGTTCGGCCAATTCCGGGTAAGGGCAGGCCAACGCGGTCAATACCGGCAAATCCTGCGAGCCATCCACAGTAAAGGGCACGCTCCGCTGGCGAAACAACTCGGCAACTGCTTCCATGCGTGTGTTGACGTCGTCGCCTTCAATCTGGCTGTCATAGACCTCCGCCAGCCGCGCGGAAATCCGCTGCAGCAAACCACGGCGAATTTCGGGATCCCGAATCTCCCCAATCTCGCGCCACAAAGCGATCGCCAGATCCGCAAAATTAGCCCCCGTCTGCCGCCGGCCCTTTTCCGAGAGCACATAGCGATGACTGGGACGTCCGCGTTTGGCCCGCACGGTCTCCCGTTCGATCAACTCGCCGGCCTGCAAACGCGTCAGTCGTTGTCGGATCGCGGTCGCGGTGACTCCCATCGCCAGCGACAACTCGGCCACGGTCATGCCCTCACCCTGGCGCAGCAAATCGAGCAGCGCAGCGTCGTTTTCGGGCAAATTCATCCGGACCATACGGGACACTCTGGTTTTACTATCTGCCATAACTTGCCCCCCTACTGCTCCCGTCGCGTGACGGTTGAGGGCCACTCAGTTACCTTACTAGTGTAAGAGTCGCTCCCCTTTTTCACAACCACGCATGTGAAAAACGCCATGGGGCTGCTTGGAGAACACCTAAAACATTGACAGAACAGAAGTTATACGTTACGAAACGGCGACATTTCAGGGATCACTCTCTTGGAGGCTTGGCTGGTGCTGATGTTCCACACGCGCAAGAAAACCCCGCTGGTGCCCGTGGCCTGGGCTCCATTCTTGATGTTTGCTGTGCTGGGGCTACTGGCTCCCACTCTGGCACAGGCCCAGGACGCCAACAAGCCCGCCACTGAGACGCCCGCCACTGAAAATGGCGCAGCAGCGGCCACGCAGACCATCCAGGATCGCATTAACAGCGGATTTGAAGGGATCGTCAACCTGCTCGCCGGACTGCTCTTCTATGAAGTACCGCTGGGCTTTGGAAACCACTCGGCCCCCTTCATCTTGCTGGTGCTGATTTTTGGCGGAATCTTTTTCACCCTGCGTTTTGGCTTCATCAATTTGCGGCTGTTTCGGCATTCGATCGACGTGATTCGCGGCAAGTACGATCGCCCGGAAGATGAGGGAGAAATCACGCACTTCCAGGCCCTCACTTCGGCGCTCTCAGCGACGGTCGGACTCGGCAACATTGGGGGAGTCGCCATCGCGATTGCCATGGGTGGACCGGGCGCCATCTTCTGGATGTGGGTCATCGCCTTCTTTGGAATGAGCGCCAAGTTCACCAGCTGTTCGTTTGCCCAACTCTATCGGCGCGTCAAACCGGACGGCAGCGTGCTGGGTGGTCCGATGGTCTATCTCGACGAAGGGATTAAGGAACGCTACCCCGATCTGGCCTGGCTGGGAAAAACGCTCGGTATCTTGTTTGCCCTGTTCACGATCATGGCTTCCTTCGGCGGTGGAAACATGTTCCAGGGCAACCAGACCTTCAAAATCCTCTCCACGGAATTCGGTGTTCCGCGGGACTACGCCTGGTTGTTTGGAGTCGTTGTCGCGGCGCTGGTGGCGGTGGTTATTATTGGCGGCATCAAACGCATCGGCGATGTCACCAGCAAGATGGTGCCCGCAATGTGTGCCTTTTTCTGCACCTGCTGCCTGTTGATCATTCTCAAGAACATCTCCCAGGTACCAGCCATGCTGGGCAGTATTTTTTTGAGTGCTTTTCAGCCCGATGCCGTGTTTAGTGGTGGCATGGTCGGTGTCCTCCTGATGGGAGCCAAACGGGCTGCCTTCTCGAACGAAGCGGGCCTCGGATCAGCGGCCATCGCCCATGCGGCGGCTCGCACCGACGAACCCGTGCGTGAAGGCGTGGTGGCCATGATTGGGCCCTTTATCGACACCATTCTGGTCTGCACGATGACGGCGCTGACGCTGTTGATTACCCAATCGCACATCGACCCCGCCACCGGGGCACCTTTTGCCGAAGAATTAGCGAAGACCAAGGACGTGGCCATGACCGCCAGTGCGTTCGCCACCCTGGGAGACTGGGTACCCTATCTGCTCTGTATCGCGGTCTGCGTTTTTGCCTATTCGACGATGATCTCCTGGAGCTACTACGGCGAACGCGCTGCCGAGTACCTGTTTGGCGAGCGGGGCATCGCACCTTACCGTGCTCTGTTCGTGCTCTTTGTCGTACTCGGCCCGATCGTGTCCCTGGAAGCGGTCATCGGTTTTTCCGACATGATGCTGTTCAGCATGGCCTTCCCCAACATCATTGGGCTGATCCTGCTCTCGGGCATGTTGCGCACCAAAGCCAAAGACTACGTCGCTCGACTGCAGTCTGGAGAGATCTCCAAAACCCAGTAGTGGTTCCCGTGCGTGCTCACGACACGAGCGCCGGGGCTTCCTGCGGAAAATAATCTGCCACCACCTGCAGAAACTCCTCGCGGGTACTGACCCTGGCGACATGTGTCCGGAAATGCCTGGCGCCTGGCTTTCCCTGGGCGTAACAGCAGGCAAATTTACGCATCAGCACGGTCCCTTTCTGTTCACCGAACCGCTCAATCACCAGCGTGTAATGGCGCAGCATGCAGGCCCGCTGCTGGGTGAGACTTGGATCCGGCACCACCGGTTCACCACGCAACGCGGCAGCCACCTGCTGAAAGAGCCAGGGACGTCCCAGTGAGGCGCGGGCAATCATCACACCATCCACCGGGTAGTTGCGAAAGACGTCAACCACTTTTTCCGCACTGTCCAGGTCCCCATTGCCAATCAACGGAATCCGATTGAGATGCGGCTTGATGGCAGCAATCTGATCCCAATTCGCGTGCCCTTTGAAAAAATCCTGCGCGGTGCGGCCGTGAACGGTCAGCGCTGCGGCACCGGCTTCTTCCACCACGCGGGCAACTTCGACGGCGTTAACATTGTCTCGAGTGCATCCCAAGCGGATCTTGGCGGTGACCGGCGTCGGGGCACACGCCTGCACGACACCTCGGATAATCGACTCCATCCGTTCGGGATAACGTAGCAAGTAGGAACCACTGTGGGCCTTCTGAGTCACTTGTCGGACAGGACAACCAAAATTAATGTCCACCACGGTGACACCGTAATCGTGCGCCAGCCGCGCACCAACCCGCGCCAGAATAGCTGGATCGTTGTCCCAAATCTGCACTGCCAAAGGGCGAGATTCGTCGCGTACCCCCCATAACCGCTCTGGTGGTTCTGCCTGATGTTCATCGAGCCAGGCAAAGCCGCGAGCACTAATCATTTCAGTCGCCTGCAAGCCAACCCCACCGTAACCCCGCACGACCTGACGAAATGCGTAGTTGGTGAACCCGGCCATCGGCGCTTGGAGTACCGGTGGATCGACGACGACGGAGCCGATGCGTAGCGCCGGCGGCCCGGGCGTGACTGGCAGCTCTCTCGGCGGCTCATGCGGACCCTGCATCAAATAATTCACCTCGGAGACGAGTCTATTGGTGACTGAAAGTCAGCATGCCGGGCTTCGCAAAGAAATCCCCGCCAGGATCAGTTCTCACCCCAATTCACAGCAACCTCAAGCAAAGTACGAACAAAAACGCCCGACGCCCCACCATCCATCCAAGGCTTGGCCTTCTCTCGGAACGCGGGGCCAGCAATGTCCATGTGGACCCAGGGTCGCTCGGCAACAAATTCCTCCAGGAATTTGGCCGCCGTGATGGCGCCCCCCCAGCGACCGTCGCCAATGTTCTTGATATCCGCAACCTGACTCTTGATCTGCTCGGCAAATTCAGGAAACATCGGAAGTGCCCAGGCGCGCTCGCCGCAGCGTGCCGCGGCGCTGGCCACACGGTCACACCAGTCCGGCTGGTTGCTCATCAAGCCCCCC
>CAZITS010000541.1:0-4539 GCA_964542185.1 uncultured Pirellulaceae bacterium | reverse complement strand
CAACAAACATGCAGACAATCACTCTCGATTGTAAATATGGACAATATAGGAAATGTAGAAAAGAACTTTACGGTGGCACGCAATCGAGGTACCTGTATGTTTCACGACACGCACGCCGCAAGCTGCCGGCTCTGTACCGCATATCCTTTCATAGGTCTGCGACTCTGCGACAGCGTGAATGTGAGACCACCCAACCTTGGTATGTCGCGTGTTCCTGGCGGCAAATCAATAACCCGATACGACGAGCAACACGCGAAGCACTCCCCGGTGAAGACACCCACAGAGTACGATGGCAATCACTCGGACCGCAATTTCATGGTCACACACACCTCGTCACAATGTCAGTGTTGGCACACCGGCAATCGCTGCTCAACTGGTGTACCAACCAGAACACCAGACACATTTGTCGGTCGCAACGAGTGACCGCGACATCGGCCCACCGACTGCTCGGTCACCTTTGTCCCATACGGACTTCCTATCTCCTCAGATTCGTTTCGCACCAACATTCTGATGTATGTTGACCTGTATCCCTCTTGCCTTTTTTGATTCACCGAACCGAGGTGTCAGTTGATTCCAACCTCCATTCAAATCAAAACGCCTTGTACACCGGGTGCCGGGACTGAGTTATTACGACTCCCTGCCATCTTTGGAGTGGCTCTCCTGCTCGCTTTATTCCAGGGAGTATTCGGGCAACAGCCACACTCTTTTCCTGATTTACAACAGCAACTTGAAACACAGATCCTCCCAATACTGCAGCGTTATTGTGTGGGCTGTCACGCAGGCGACCAACCGAAAGGAGATGTCAACATTGAGAAGATCAAAACGATCAGCGATGTGCGCCGCAATCCGCGACTCTGGCAAGATGTACTTTTCATGCTCGACAACAAGCAGATGCCACCACCGAAAAGTGACCAGCCCTCGTCGCACGAAACCAAGTCACTCCGATCCTGGATCCAACACTATCTCAATGCCGAAGCCCACGCCAATGCCGGTGACCCCGGTCCTGTAGTAATGCGACGTTTAAGTCGCGCCGAGTTGGAAAACACATTACGGGACCTGACAGGTTTCGATCTGCAACCAACCCGCCAGTTTCCCGCTGACAATGCCGCCGGCGAGGGTTTCACAAACGCTGGGGAAGCCATGGTCATGTCGCCGGCCTTGTTCGATAAATATGCTGCGGCAATGCGAAAGATCTCCGCACACGCGGTATTGCTACCCGATCGCATTCACTTTGCCCAGTCGCCTCATGCCCGGGACTGGGAGCAAGAGCGTTTCCGGAAGATCCAACAGATTTACCAACGCTATACGAGCGGGGGAGGCCTGCTTGCCCTGGAACCGTATCTCGCAGCGACGCTGCGCTGGCGTGAGACGGCCAATGACCAGCAAAGTTCGCTTCACGATTTCGCCAAACAGCTCGGTTTAAGTCCCCGCTACTTGCAACGATTGTGGACGACCCTGAATGTTCCTGCTGTATCCTCGCCGGCGGAAAAACAACCGCGACAACCTGACGTAAACAAAGACGCCAGCGCAGTCTATATGATGGATCAATTACGTCTGAAGTGGCGGCAGGCGACGCCTCATGATTATGGAGAACTACTCAGTTGGATTAATCGCTGGAGAGATCAGATGTGGTCGATCGATCCACTGACAATCAGCTGGTATGGTCGCTGGCAAACTGCCAGACCTACTCTACTATCACGTCAAACAATCCGTTGGAAAATGCGAAAAAAGAAAGGCGATACGACGCTGTTCCTGATCTGCACACCAGGCCAGCAGCAGACAACCACGCGGGTGCGGTGGCAGCAGCCACGATTTGAGCAGTCCGGAAAACCGACCATCTTGCTACGTGAAGTGCTTCCCGAATTGAACTACACGGGCGCAGACCAATACGATCTCGAAACGTCTGCCCCTTCTCGTATCGAACTGAATTTACCCGCAGCCCAGGTAGCAGGATACGATTTCGTCGTTGATGCCATGTTGGCAGAAAACAACGTTGACTCTGAACTCGTCCACGCTCGTATTGAAGCACGAACAGCACACTGGAAGGACAGCGCGTATCCTCGTGCCGTCGAGTTCCAGGGAAAACCGCAGGTCATTGCCAATGCGATTCATCATCGACCGGCTATCCACTTTGCGAAGAACGTCTACATGATGCTCGGAGATTCCGCACAGCTGCGGCTCTCCACGTTTACCATCACTGCAGTCATCAAGTATGTCGCCGGCCAAGGCGGGCCCGCGAGGTCGATCTACAATAATTACGACAATCCGATCAATTGGGGCAAAGGGGTTTCACTGCAATTAATGGACAATGGATCCGTCTATTTTTTTACCACTGCGGGGACCCCTGAGTCTTATGGACAACTCTATTCTACGGAACGCCTGCGCCCCGGTTTTCACATCATCACCGCAACCTATACGCCTCACGACAAAAGAATCTACGCCAACGGAAAACTCATCGCTGCTGGCAAAAGCAAAGGCCTCGACTACGGCGCCGGCACCAAAGCGGCCATCGGAGCACTGCGAGAATTTGGACAGGATTTTGAAGGAGACATTGCCGAAGTCGCTGTGTTTCCGGGAGTCAACACCAGTCGTCGCACCGCATTTGAATCGGAATTAGGACGCAAATACATGATTGATGTCGTCTCGGCTGACGGCCAGGCAGCACCGCCTGCGGCAAATGGAATGCCTGCTCCACCCGCACTCTGGTTCAGCGCCGATCGGTTTGTCCCGGCCGAACGCTACACCCCTGCGTTGGTGCCAACCAGTCTGCCACCCCTGATCGGCGCGCCAGCCAGCCGACGCTATCAGGAATTTGACCGCCAGCAGCGGGAGTTTCGTGCAGTGTTCCCACGCGGCTTGTGTTTTGACGCTATTACGCCACTGAATCCAGGGCAGATTACGCTGCGTGTTTACTATCGTGAAGACGAATGGCTGGATCGCTTGATGCTCTCTCCGGAAGAGCGAACACGCCTCAATCGCGCCTGGGAAGAACTGCATTACATCGGCAAGGATGCCCAGCGTGAACACGAGAGCTTTGACGTGTTTCTCGGATTCACAACCCAAGTGAGTAAAGCGCAGACTGCCCAGTTTGAGGCGTTTCGTGAGCCGATTCGCCAGCGCGCCGCAACCTTCGAACAACTGTTACTGGACAGCGAGCCCCATCACTGGAAGTCGCTACTTGAGTTCGCCCGACAGGCCTGGCGGCGCCCCATCAAAACAGCTGAAAGCAAAGCTCTCAGGAAGTTTTACGAAGCGTTACGCGCGGATGCGGTGTCCCATGAAGCAGCAGTACGGATCGTGCTATCACGTATCCTGATATCACCACACTTCCTCTATCGGATCGAACAAACGCAAGAAGGTAATCACGATGCCCCACTGACACCGTGGGAACTGGCATCTCGCCTGAGTTTTTTCCTGTGGTCTTCAATACCGGACACTCCCTTGAGTGACTCAGCGGATCACCTAGGTGCAGATCGCGAATGGAATGAGCACCAGAACCCGGGAGATCCATCCAGTGAAGAATTCGTTCGACAAGCACGCCGGATGTTACGAGACCACCGGGTTCGCGGGTTGGCGACCGAGTTTGCCTGCCAGTGGCTCGATTTACACGACTTTTCCAGCTACAACGCCAAGAGCGAAGCACAGTACCCCATGTTTGTCGATCTCCGTGGCGCTATGTATGAGGAGGTGGTGCAGTTTTTCCAGGACCTGTTTCGGCGCAACGGTTCGCTACTCGAAATTCTTGACAGCGACCACACGTTTGTGAATGCCTCCCTGGCAAAACATTATGGCTGGCGTGAATTCACTGGCGAGGGCTGGCGACAGTGGACCGGAATCCGCCGCTACTCTCGTGGAGGAGTGATTGCAATGGCCGCTGTGCTCTCCAAACAATCGGGGGCAACACGAACGAGCCCGGTGTTACGGGGTAATTGGATCGTAGAAACGTTGCTGGGAGAAAAATTGCCGGATCCACCGGCCACCGTTCCCGAACTACCTGACGCCGTGAATCGCAACGGCCTGACCGTCCGAGAAAGCACCGAGAGACACGTTAGTGATCCAAGCTGTGCCAATTGCCACCTGCGAATCGATCCGTTTGGTTTTGCCCTGGAATCGTTTGACGCGATAGGGCGATTGCGTGAAAAAGACCTGATTGGCAAATCGGTCGATACCCATGTTCGGTTGCCAGATGGAACGGAATTCACGGGCCTTGACGGGCTGCGCCGCTACCTGTTGACCCAACGACGTGATGATTTTGTGCGTCAGTTCTGCAAGAAACTGATTGGCTTTTCCCTGGGACGATCCGTACAGCTGTCCGATAAACCGCTCATTGACGAAATGCGCGACCAGCTCGCCGCGAACGATTACCGTATCTGGTCTGCCGTGGAAACGCTGATTCGCAGCCGACAATTTCGCTACCATCGCGGTCTGCAAGCAACGCGCCCTGAGAAAGTTGAAAATCGTTGACCTGGCATTCTGCCCGCTGCTTGCCTGTCACGTCTCCTCTGAATTCGAGCTCCGCTGCCTGCGAAGTGGGATGAG
>CAZITS010000540.1:0-4540 GCA_964542185.1 uncultured Pirellulaceae bacterium | reverse complement strand
CTATCACGCATGCCGCTCCGCCGACTCGAGGCCGAAGCGATTCGTGATGCATTACTGTTCGTCGCAGGCCGGCTCAACCGCACAGCCGGCGGGCCGGCCGATCCGGTACAGACTCGGCCCGATGGATTAGTGACGTCCCAGACGCGCACCGGTAAGAACGCGGCGGTGCCAGCTAGCGAGGATCGTGGAAACTGGCGGCGGAGTATTTACGTGCTACAGCGGCGAACACAGCCGTTGACGATTCTGGAGAATTTTGACCTGCCGACAATGAATCCGAATTGTACAAACCGGATCGAGTCGACCGTGGTCCCGCAAGCCCTGCACCTGCTCAATAACCAGATGGTGCATCGTCTGTCCGCTGGTTTTGCGGACCGTGTTTTGCAGGAAGTCGGCGTCTTGCAGGAAGTCACCGATATGCAGGAAATCGAAACCGCCCGCCTTCGTCAGGTGGAACATATCTACCGGTTGGCGTTCGGGCGACGCCCGACGCCAGCGGAAACAACGCGCGCGGTTGGCTTGTTGCAGCAACTCGCCGACCAGTGGAGGCAACAGCAGGATGGCGCCTCTGCAGGGAGTGCGGAAGTCGCTGTGGATGTGGACCGTCGTGCGCTGGCCAATCTCTGTCATGCCATTATGAATTCTGCCGAGTTTATCCATGTCGATTGAATCCATAGCGATGGAAAGGTGTCACCCGGTACCGGCACAGACCACGTCACGACGCAGCTTCCTGGAAACCGTCAGTGGGGGACTGTACGGTTCAGCTCTGTTGTCGTTGTTGCAGTCAGAGCAGACGCCGGCGGCACCGCAGGGTGAGTCGTTCCAGTTGACTAGTGAAGGCGATTCGAGAACACACCACGCACCCCGAGCGCAGGCGGTGATCCAGCTGTTCATGAATGGTGGGCCGAGCCAGATGGACCTGTTTGATCCCAAGCCAGAGCTGGATCGGCAACACGGCACGCCGTACTTTCACAAGATCGCCGGCGAAGTGGAATTTCCCGAGGCGGCTGGCGCGCTGATGCGCAGCCCTTTCGAATTCAAGCAACATGGGCAGTGCGGTATGTGGGTCAGCGAGGCGATGCCTCACTTGGCGCAATGTGTGGACGATATCGCGTTCATCCGCTCGATGCACACCACGAATCTGACCCATGAACTGGCTTTGTTCAAGATTCACTGCGGTCGCATGTTACCGGGGTTGCCGTCACTGGGTGCCTGGGTCACGTATGGTTTAGGCACCGAGAACGAGGATTTGCCAGCTTATGTTGTTCTGGATGACCCTCAAGGGCTCCCGGTCAATGCGATTCAAAGCTGGCAGTCTGGTTTTCTGCCTCCGGAACACCAGGGAACCCGTTTTCGCGCCACTGGCACCCCGATTCTCAACTTGCAGCGTGAGTTTTCTGAACCCGACTCTGTCACGCAAGCCGAGCGCGCATTCATCAACGAAATTGATGAACGGCACCGGCGCCAACGCAGCGGACAGCCACGACTCGCGGCGCGGATCGCCAGTTATCGTTTGGCCGCACGGATGCAACTGGCGGCGACCGATGCACTGGACCTGGGACAGGAAGCTACACGCACCCAGGCGATGTACGGTATTGGGCAGGGGGAAAGTGATTCCTATGGCCGTCGTTGCCTGATCGCTCGTCGACTTGTCGAGCGCGGTGTCCGCTTTGTGCAGCTCTATGTCAATGGTCAGATTTGGGACAATCACTCGAATCTCAAGTCAGGACTGGAGTCCTGTTGTCGTCGCACGGACAAGCCGGTAGCCGCGCTGTTGCAGGATCTCAAACAGCGGGGGCTGTTAGACACGACGCTGGTTTGTTGGGGTGGCGAAATGGGGCGTCTGCCGATTGCCCAGCTGGCCGCGGGTGGTGACGGCCGTGATCACAACAAGAATGCTTTTACTCTCTGGATGGCGGGCGGCGGAGTGAAGGGTGGAACCGTCCACGGCAGCACGGATGACCTGGGTCTGGCCGCGGTCGAGGATCGTGTCAGCGTCCCGGATTGGCATGCCACGATCCTCCACCTGCTGGGACTCGATCACGAGCAACTGGTCTTCCCGCGCAACGGCCTGGAAGAACGATTAACGGGCGTTTTCGAGCCGCGCGTGGTGCGTGAAGTACTTGCCTGACCACGGAACAAACGACAACGGGAACGAAGCATGAGCGACGGCCAACGGCAAATCCATCGACGAGGACTCCTGCAAGCAACTGGCGCAGCCACCGCTGCCGGGTTACTGGCGGTGCCCGCCGGTGCCCAGGCTGCCGGTGCCCAGCCGAGTGGTAGCATCCGACCTCCGTTGCGGATTGCGGCGGAACCGTTATCACAAGAACTTTTGAATGCCATCCGCATCACCCCGCAGGTCAACCACGATCCCTTTCCTGCCTACGCCGACACCTATTTGCCATTTGCCATGGCGCAGAGTAACGAAGTGACCCGCAGCGGCCGTGTCTGGACTGCTTGGATCGGCGGTGAGGATGGGCCGGTCGCCTACCTGCTGGCGTCCTACAGCGACGATCACGGTCAGAGCTGGCGACAACCGCTATTCGTCATTGATCCCGCCGCCTATGGACTTCCCATGGGTACACGAGTGGGTTGCTTCTGGTGCGATCCATTGGGACGGCTCTGGCTGTTCTTCAAACAGTCGTGTTCGCATTTCGACGGAAGCTGCAGTAACTGGTACATCCGCTGTGATCAGCCCGATGCAGACACGCCGGTTTGGTCGGAGCCGACTTACGTCAGCTTCGGTGCTTCGATCACCAAGCCGATCGTGCGCCAGAACGGTGAGTGGCTGCTACCCGTTTCGCTCTGGGAACGTTGGCACATTGGCAAGCCCTTCCAGTATTGCTACCACGAACTCGACGCTGTGCGGGGTGCGAATGTGTTTGTATCGGATGACGAGGGAGTCCACTGGCGCTACTGCGGGGGACACATCTTCAACGATAGTTGCTTCAACGAGCATTCCGTGCTCGAGCTGACCGACGGTCGATTGTGGATGCTGTCGCGCTGCCACAAGGAAATCGCACAGAGTTTCTCCGAGAATGGGGGCCGCGCGTGGGGGCCTCAGTCAACGGCATTCCCGCATGCCAATGCGAAGTGCGTGGCGCGACGACTGCAGTCCGGCCAGATCCTGTTAATCAAGCACGGCAAGGATTTTGTCAATCGGACCGGTCGCTGGGACTTGACCGCGTTTCTTTCCCGCGATGATGGACAGACCTGGAAAGGCGGGCTGTTGTTGGACGAACGTCGAGACGGGACGGGAGTATCTTATCCGGACATTGCCCAGGCTCCTGACGGGACCATCTATGTGCACTACGACCGCGGTCGGACAACGCATGCGGAGATCCTCTTCGCTCGTTTCCGGGATGAAGACGTCCTGGCGGGCAAACTGGTGTCGTCGGACGCCGCTTTGAAGAACATTGTCAAGGACAAGAGCGGGATGCAGGGCGGCTCAGCTTAGCGTGCCGGTGGCCATAACACTTCTCTGCAGCTTCATTGCAGTCCGTTGCGACCTGGTGACGACAGCAAAACAAACATCGCAATCGCTGCGCTCAAGGTATGAATCGGAATGAGTAGAGATCGGCGTCTTTGACTTCGAACCGGACACGCACCGGCTGGGCGGAAAACGGACCGTTGCCATCGGTGTTCCAGGTGACCAGCCTGGCGATTTCATCACCTTGCAATGGGTCGCAGTCGGCTGCCGAGAAATGGGCCAGTGGCTGGCCCTCGGCATCCTGGATTTCGACCCGTACATGGCCACCGGGTCGGGCCAGGTAGTTGATCTCGAGTTTCCCGCCACCCACTTGCAGTGGCGGGGTGGTGAGCTGGCCTCCCAGGGGGCCACCGCGCAGCGCCACGAAGCCGTCGACCCGGTAGGTGAAACGCCGTAGCCGTGTGTCGGGCCCACGAAGGTAATCCTCGGAGGCGTAGACTGAGTACTCTCGGTTATTACCGGGAGTGGGAATGAGTCCCCAGGCCATGTAATTGCTGCGATTGCCCTTGCGGTCTTGCGGCGCGTCTTCCGAGATAACCGCCCCGGGCCACCGCTTGAACCGACGTCCGTCCCGACTGGACATCAGGATCGGCTCGACACGACTGTTCTGGTCAGGTAGCAGACGGGTGGGAAAGCCGATCAGGATTTGCGGCGCGCGGGGATAGGACATGACCGCGTTGGTGTAGAGGTGTTGCGGACCAATATCATCGTCGAATTCGAGTAACACCGGATCAGTCCAGCTGGTCCAGTTCAAGAAATTTTTCGATGTGCCGGTCATGATGGAACGGAAACCGGGGCGTGCGGCGAGGCCGCCCAGGATCAATTCGCCGGCGGGATTCCGGTAAAAGCGGATGCGGTGAAATTCGCGGTACAGACCGGCGTGTGCGTCCCAGAACGCGGTATTCTGCGAATCGAAATCACCGCGGGTGAGGAGCGGGCCGTCGCTGATTGTCCAGTGGATGCCATCGGGTGACTTGTAAGAGAAGACGGTCATTTCACTTTGTGCCGCATAATAGGGGGTGCCGGTCCGGTGGACCTGTCCGAGCGCCT
>CAZITS010000539.1:0-4542 GCA_964542185.1 uncultured Pirellulaceae bacterium | reverse complement strand
GGCAGCAGGGACAGGGTAGAATCCAACCTTCTTTGTTTGCCGCCTGGAGGGCAGGGACCGGTTAATCCTCCAGAACCGCGGTCTGCAATTCAGTGGCTTGATTGTGGGGAAGCGGGTTCAATTGATCCCGGATCGGGACCCGATCTATAATCTGCAGTGTCGGGATTTGCAGGAGTTTGTCAGAAGCGTTGGCAGTTGCGTGAGAGTTAATGGTCCCGCAAGACGCTGGTGCTCTCGAAAGGAGATGGTGTGATGCTGCGACTGACTACAGGGCGTCCGGTAACCCATTGCGATGGTGTTCCCCGCCGCGAACTGCTCCGCGCTGGGGCGATCGGATTTGGTGGGCTGACGCTGCCTGGTCTGTTACGGTTGCAGGCTGCCGGAGTGAATCCGACGCGACGGATTGATTCCGTGATCCTGCTCTACCTTTCTGGGGGTCCCTCACAGTTGGACATGTGGGATATGAAACCGCATGCGCCGGAGGAGATACGTGGAACCTTTCAGGAGGTACCCACGAAGGTACCGGGCATTCGGATCAGTGAGCACATGCCACGGATGGCGACGCTGGCCGATCAGTACACGATCGTGCGGTCGATGTCCCACAACGAAGGAGACCATATTCGTGGGGGCTATTGGGTGATGACCGGCGGCAGGTTGACCAGACCGATTGTGCAGGCTTCGGGAATGAAACGAGAGGATCGGCCGCACATCGGTTCTGCACTTGATGATTTAATGGGTGCCAGCGGGAGTCTGCCCTCCTTTGCCGTGGTGCCGGAGTTTACCTCGCCGGTCGGCGTTCCTCGGCCCGGACAATACGCGGGATTTCTGGGGCCGGGTTATGACCCTTACTTGATTGACAGTGATCCGAATTTGGCCGGTTACGATCCTGGGCCGCTGCGTGCTACCGAGTCGTTACGTGGTATCCGCTTGTCTGGCCGCCAGTCTTTGTTGCAGCAGATAGACCGTCGCTTGCGGGTGGCTGAATCTGCTTCCGTAGACTCTCTGGATGCATACAAACAGCGTGCTTTCGACATGATTTCCTCGCCCCGCGCACAGCGTGCGTTCGATATCGCGGCTGAGCCGACACGGACGCGGGACCGTTACGGACGCCATGTTTTTGGCCAGTCGGCACTGGTCGCTCGGCGCCTTGTCGAAGCGGGGGTCCGACTGGTTCAGGTTAACTTTATGCGACATGACAATGGGAAAGGCGGTCAAGGATATGACAGCCATTCGGTGCCGCCGAGCCCACCTCATTTGGAATGGGCGAAAAAAGAATTGCTGCCACCGACCGATGCGGCCTTCGCGGCACTGGTTGAGGACCTTGCCGAACGCGGTATGTTAGATCGAACATTAGTTGTCTGGGGGGGGGAATTTGGCCGTACCCCTCGAATCAACAAAAATGGTGGCCGCGATCACTGGCCACAGTGCTACAGTCTGGTGCTGGCCGGTGGCGGTGTTGGCGGGGGGCGGACGTACGGAGCTTCGGATAAGTTGGCAGCTTATCCCACGTCTGATCCAGTTAGTCCAGATGATTTGCTCGCCACCGTGTATTCGTTACTGGGAGTCGACCCCCATTCGGAGATCGAGGATCCCCAGGGGCGGCCGCATCGACTCACCGAAGGGCAGCCTCGCTGGGCGTTGTTGGGGTAAGGCAGGTGGCCACGAAAGATACGCTCCCCGGACTGCAGCTAACGGGGGAACCCTTTGCTGATCAAGGCGTGTTGCCCGGCTGAGGGGTGCCATGGGGCTTGGCACTAGACAGGATGGGACGACAGTAGAGCGTCCATAGGATTGGCCGGAAGCCGCGGTCCAGGTGAAGCAACTTCGATTGAACAAGGCAAAACTATGATGAACAGGAATTCGAGAACGTTGGTGTCTGTCCTTGTGACGCTGTTCACTGGAGTTGCTGCGATCCCGGGTAGTTCCCAAGAGAAAACGAAAAAGGACGGCCCTATTCAAGTCGCGGTACTCGTTTTTCCCGGTGTGGAACTGCTTGATTTTGCTGGGCCGGCAGAGGTGTTTATCGTCAGTGACTACGGAAAAGCGTTTCGCGTCTTTACGGTAGCTGCCTCGACCGAAATTTGTCGGACGATGGGGAATATTGGTATTAAACCGGACTATCGGTATGACAACGCACCACCCGCTGACGTGGTCGTCGTGCCCGGCGGGGCGACGCAAAATGTCAATCCGGCGGGTGTGAAATGGTTGCAGCAGAGTAGCCGACGGGCTCGTATCACGATGTCTGTATGTATGGGCGCATTTCTGATGGCCCGTGCGGGGTTACTCAATGGGGTTGAGGCAACGACCCACCGGTGGGGATTGGCCAGCCTGAAGTCAGCGGCGCCCACATGCAAGGTGGTGGAGGATCGGCGATTTGTCGATGCGGGACGCGTGATTACCACAGCGGGAGTCACCGCCGGGATAGACGGAGCGCTCCATGTCGTAGAGCGTCTGCTGGGAAAGCCGGCAGCGAAGTGGACAGCGCAGGAGTGGATGGAATATCGGCGCAGTGGTGGAGTCAAACCGGAAGGCGGTAAGGCATCTTCCGTAAAGAAGTAATGAATTGTTGCCGTGGTCACTGTGCCGTGCGTCCCGCACAGATCAGGTTGGCTGTCTGATGTGTGCCGCGGGACCGTCGGCAGTTTGGTTCGCAGAGCGGCGCCGTCCGGTTGTAGGGATTACGTTGGTGTGTCTACCCATGTTCCAATGCGCGGACTGAAACTGCGGTAAATTTCCCTGTTAGAAACAAGTTGCCTTTTCGATCGGTCCGATTTGCTAGACAAGGAGCGAAAGGCACTTGTCTGATTTTTGGAAAGATCCTGGATGGCCATAGACGCAGCCCAGATATTACGAATCGTCCTCGTCATGATCTTTGGGGTAGCTGGCATTGCCCATGCCCAGGATTTGCCCACCACGTTTCAGTTGCCCAGCGATGCTGAGCCGGAAACCGAGGCGCTGCGCGTGATTGATCATCGGGATCTCGGTAATCTGCTTCAGTGGAGTCGGAATCCCAGTTATTCGGGAGGGCCAGATCTCTCGGAGCCGTTGGTTTCCGATCGACCGGATTTCACAGAAGCCAGTTCGACGGGGGGACGTGGGGTATCGCAGTACGAGGTCGGGTACACCTATACGTACGATGTCGATGGTGGTACGCGCGTCCGCTCACACAGCATAGGCGAGCCGCTTCTCCGGCGTGGCATGTTTGCCGATTGGTTTGAGTTGAGGTTGGGGCTTTTTCCCGTGAATGAACGGGTTCGTGACAATGGATCGTCACAGACAACGATCGGAACGGAAGATCTCTATATAGGCGCCAAGCTGGGCATGACACCGCAGGACGGAGTGTTGCCGGAAATGGCACTGATTCCGCAGATGACGGTACCCACGGGAAGTGAAGAGTTTAGCGCCGGAGAGGTGTTGCCAGGAGCGTTGTGGGCTTACAGCTGGGAGCTGGAAAGCGGGTGCGAAATCTCCGCGAATACCCAGGTGAATCGGGCCATTGACGAACTATCGGCGCGCACCTACTGGGAACTGGCACAATCCGTGGCCATTGGATTCGACCTGGTTGGCCGCTTTGGGGGATACACCGAGTGGTATGCAATGTTTCCCAGCAGCAGTGAATCCGCCCAGGTTGAGCATTACTTTAATGGCGGCATCACGTACCTCTGCCACAAAGATCTGCAGCTCGATTTCCGGGCTGGAACTGGGCTGTCAGAAAATTCTGACGACTTCTTCCTGGGCATTGGGTTTGTTGCCCGTTTTCCGTAAGCCGCGTCTGTCGTAGCGTACCGGTGTAAAGTTACTGCGGCGCAGATTTGGATGCGTAGAGCTGTGCAAGTTTCAGCAGGTACTGCTCTAATTGTGCATAGTAGTCATCTTCCGGAAGTTGAGATTTCTTGAGGCGTATGGCTTCGATGGCTGCCAGCCATTGATTGCGTAGGGTGCGCTCTTCGGTGGAGAGGCTCTCCTCCGTAAGACTGCGAATCAAATGACGCTGGTTGGCGACGGTTCCGTCAGCTGTGGTCCCGGCTTTCGGCTGCTTGACGGCGCGCACTCCCTGGTACCAGTCCGGTGGTGTTCCCCGGGAATCGCCATTGTCGTCGAGAAGTGGATGTTCGGTTTCCAGGCGCGCGTCCTCGGCGTAGAACTCGCGGACACCAGCAGCTGCGGCCAGGTACGCTTCGAGAACCGAAATCTGCCCGTTCTTGTCCAGGTCGGATTTCGTTTCCAGTAAGGCGCGAGAGAAGTAATCACCAAATCTTGCAAAGTTCTGCTCAAAGCCGCTTCGCGTTGCAGTGACAATGACGCGGTTGGATCCCGACAGACGCGCGAGAAACGGGCCACTGGCCGAAGTGCAGTTGATTACGACGAGCGGGCGTTGGCTGGGCTGTAGCCATTTGCCGAGTTGCACTGCGGTGAAATCCGGTCCGCGAGTATTGAACCTCGCTTCTTGGCCATCGAACGTGCCATGGCCGATCAGAATCAACCAGAGTGGTTCACCAGTCAGAGGGACGTGTTTGGCCAGGGTCTGTTGCAGCTGATCTC
>CAZITS010000538.1:0-4549 GCA_964542185.1 uncultured Pirellulaceae bacterium | reverse complement strand
CTTTCGCACCTGCTCTTCCCAACGTACAACTTTACCGCCCCCGGACCAAGGCCCTGTCGCACCTACACCAAGCAGGCTCAAGACACGCTTGGGAGCACCCGCCGAGCCATCTCCAAAGTTGTCGTTGAGTCGACCGTTCGTGTGACCGTCCGTATGACAACTGTGACAACTCAGCCAACCGTCACTCGATAAGGTTGCATCGTAAAACAACTGTTCCCCCTGCTCTACCAGACTCAACTCTCGCGGCGGACCAAGTTGGATTGACCGAACATCGCTGGAGGCATCAATGGGAACGATTGACACAGAATCATCCATCATATTCGCAACGTAAATGGTGCGCCCTTTTGTGCCAAGCATCAAAGCGGTAGGCCGACGGCCCACTGCGACGCGCTGAAAGTAATCTGCCTCCCGGTCACTAATTGCAATCTCAGACACTCCCGCGAAGGCCAAAATCTGGCGGCCGTCGTCAGAAACAATAAGACCAGCAGGATCGCCTGCTGCTCGGTCAGGATGTCCCAGATAAACTAAATCCCCGGCAGGACTTGTTGATGGTTGAACTGCGTGCAGACTGGCAATCTTTACGGTGCGAATCACGTTCACCAATACTCCACCCCAATGCACACCGCCACGCGTTGTGGCCGGGTAATCATTCAAGATCTGGTGGGCAACGTAGAGTGACTGTCGATCCGCAGAAACTGCCAATCCGCGCAGATTGTTACCCTCCAAGCGATGGACCTGGAGAAGGCGGCCCGCTTCGATATCGAGAAGAGCCAATTCGCCACCGAACGCCCCGGCAACGACCAGGTAGCGCGGGTCGGGAAGCAAAATTTGCAGTAACGGCGAGAACGGCAGATCGATCGTGGCCAGCACGCGTGGTTTGGAACACGCCGTGACATCGACGATCGTGGTTTGACGAGCCCAGAGCGAAGCTACAAACGCCCGCCGCTCATCTGCCGACAGGAGCACATGCACCGGCGTGCGACCAACAGTTGTTTTTCCCTGTGGGAAAAAACCGTGGCCACGGATCTCACCCGTAATAAGACAACTATCGGTATCATCCAGAGCCACCCCAATAGCTCTTTTCTGGCCGACAATGAAAGCAGACAAACTACGGCCCACCCGGGTTTCACCAACGACAGTCCGACTGCCAAGATCAACCGCGGAGAGTGTACCGCTGTGATGGTTTGCCACCAGCAGGTGCGACTCCGAGTCTACCAGGGCAAGTGCCACTGGCCGCCGCACCTGCGGTGCCAGTTCAGTCGCGAACAGCAACGCTGGACAGGCGATCAGCAAGCCGATGCATTGTTGTACTACCCTGGTTGAATTCGAACACTGCAACGTCTGCCACATCAGGGAGCCTTCTCTGTTCCCGAAAGCCTCACGGCAAAGATTCTTCAGCTACCGCAGGTACCGACAATTTACTCCATCTGGTGCCAGGAAGGAACGTGAAATCAGATTCGAATTACCAAGACTGCCGGACCAAACCCTCCCCGACCCGAATCGCCGTGCCAGACGAGAAAAATGACAAGCGCCGCAGTCAGCAGCAGGCTATCCCACCGCGCCCCCCACACTCTAGTCTGCGTGGTCTCGGGGAACCTCAGAAACGGCCGTCACTTGCAACGTCTTGTGGCCCTGAATCGCGCCAGGAATCCCCGCCATTACCCTAGCCCCAGCCACATACACGGGCAAAGCAGCTGTCACGTCCTGATCTGTGACAAGCAGGTCGCCAACCTCCAGATCCAGCAGGTCTTGCGGATGGATTTGTGTTTCCTAAAGCGCGAGAACTACGTCGACGATGGCCTCGTCGGAATCGGCTGCAGGCTGTTCCTGACACGCCTCGCTCATTTCAGAATCGTCGGGTGCCTCGACAACAGACTGAGTCAGTATCGGCTGCAGCAAACAAGAGGGAAAGCAAAGATCCAGCGCGCCCTGAAAAGCTTCCATCCGCAACTCAAACCGGAATGAAATCACGAGCGTCTGTAACGCTAGATTTTTGTCCACCTCAGATCGTTCTGCCACGTGTTCAATCGATAAATCCCCCTCCCAAACCGGCCCCCACGCCTGTCGCAATTCATCGACCAATGTGTCGTAGATGCGACCGACCAGACGCTGTTCGATTTCTGTCAATGGCGAAGGCACACCCGGTTGTTTGCCAGGCTCTCCCCCCAACATCCGATCAATCATCAGATGCAACATTGACAAAGGTAAATTCACTACGATCGGGCCATCGCTCTCTGCTGAACGAATCGCGATGGCACAGCCAGGACTTTCTCGTTTTGCCAGAAATTCTGCCGGGCTAACACACGTGATATCGACTAATCGAATCTCCAGCTGGGCCCGTACTAAAGCAGACCAGGCAAGACTCAACCGCCGGGCAAGTCGCTCGTGCACGGCATGAAGCAAGACTCGTTGCTCGGCCTGCAACGAGTCCTCTGCAGAAATAATACTGTCACTGCATGGATGTGTTTCACGGCTGCCCTCAAACTGGGAAGCAAGCAGCTGCCGAGACGCGCCCGCCATCCCGAACAGGCTCGCCAACTCGTCGGTCGTCAGATGTTGGTGCAGCATCAAGATGGCTTTCTTCACAACTCCAAAGTACCCTGACAGCCGCCATCTATGTTAGAGAGTGGTTTGACTCCCACGGACCGGTGAGTCTCTGCACTCCAGTCATCAGCCAAGACACCTATTCACGGGTGTGGCCATCTCCATAGACGACGTATTTGTAACTGGTCAATTCTCGCAATCCGCATGGTCCACGCGCATGAAACTTGTCCGTGCTGATGCCGATCTCGGCACCGAGACCAAATTGCCCTCCATCGTTAAATCGCGTACTAGCGTTGATCATTACTGCGGAACTATCTACCGCTTCAGCAAATCGGCGGGCAGCTGCCAGATCATTCGTAACGATCGCATCCGTGTGACCTGAACCGTAATGATTGATTGTCTCAATTGCTTCTTCCAGAGAAGCAACCACGCGCACTGAAATCACCGGACCCAGGTATTCCGCGAAATGATCTTCCTCAGACGCCGCTGCCACTTGTGGAATCAAGTCGACAGTCTGTGGATCACCCCGCACCTCGATGTCCTCTGCCTGCAACGCCGCCACCAGTCCAGGCAACAGATCGGCCGCGATGTCGCTATGGATCAATAAGGACTCGCAAGTATTACAAGTCCCCAGGCGTTGACACTTGGAATTCAATGTAATTGCCGCCGCCATCCCAGCTTCGGCAGCGCGATCTACATAGACATGACAATTGCCCGCGAAATGCTTGATCACCGGCATTCGCGCTTCATCGGCGACACGTCGAATCAGCCCCTCGCCGCCGCGGGGAATCGCGACATCGATGTACTCAGCCAGCCGCAGGAAATGCCCAACTGCTTCTCGATCCTGGTGCGACACGAGTTGAACCGCGGCAGCTGGCAGTCCACATGTCTCTGCATTCGCCTGGAGAATTTCCACGATCGCACGGCTCGAATGGGCTGCTTCCTTGCCACCTCGCAAGATCACCGCGTTACCACTCTTGATGCAAATCGCGGCCGCGTCAGCAGTCACGTTGGGTCGAGATTCGTAGATAAAAAATACCACACCCAGAGGCACTCGAATGCGCGAAACCTCCATCCCGTTGGGACGGCGAACTGATTCGATCGTCTCACCGACTGGATCAGGCAGATCGGCAACTTCCCTGAGACCCTGGGCAATCTCCTCCACGCGCTCTGCAGAAAGTCGCAGCCGGTCAATCTGTGCGGCCTCAAGGCCAAACTCGGGCGCTTTTTGTAAATCCTGGGCATTCGCAGCCAAGATACGCTCGGTCTGCTCACACAGCAGATCGGCTGACGTGCGCAACCAAAGATTTCGTACGCCACCTGGAATGCCGGTCAGCTGCGTCGCAGCAGCACGAGCGGCGCGTGCCGTCTCCTGGCAATAGTGTACAAGGTCCGCGGATTCAACTTCAGACATGGGAGGCTCACGTCAGCGTTCAGGAGAGGCGCGAAGTATCCGGAAAACTCCCGACGCCGTCAACGCCTCCGGTTGCCTGAAACAAGAGAAGCGCCTGGTGCACTGCGCCCACATCATGAACCCGCAGTACTTGCACACCCTGCTGCGCTAATGACAACACGACGCCAATCGTACCTGGCGCGCGATCGGCTGTTTGATCTGCGATGACTTTGGCAATAAATCCTTTACGAGAAGGACCCACCAGTAAAGGACAACCCAACGCATGGAATCGATGACAGCAGGTTAATAAATCGAGATTGTGCTGATGGGTTTTGCCAAAACCGATACCCGGGTCAAGGCAAATACGGGTGCTCTCAATGCCCGCCTCACGCAATACGTCGCGGCGGATACCTAAATAGTCGTAGATCTCGGCCACCACATCCGAGTACGTCGGATTTTGCTGCATTGTTTGTGGCGTACCGCGCATATGCATCGCACACACACCTGCCCCCGAAGAAGCTGCCACTGCTAGCATGCGGGCATCCCCAGACAGCCCCGACACATCGTTGGTGATCTCGGCACCTGCCGCTAGAGCAGCCTCGGCCACTACCG
>CAZITS010000537.1:0-4558 GCA_964542185.1 uncultured Pirellulaceae bacterium | reverse complement strand
TGCCTCGGGGATCAAGGATGTGAAATAGGTACCTGCACGGGCTATTTGGCTAAACAAGCAACCCGGTTTCCGGAAAGGAACCGGGTTGCTTTATTTTTTGAGTGTTGTGTATTAGCACTTGGGCGGTTGTTTGGTGCCGAAGCGACTGCTTCCGCATAGAGATGCACGCTTTTGTAAGAGTTGGACACCGCTGGAGTGGACACGGTCATCGTGGCTACTTACGGCGAGGTTTGACGAGGATCGTAGTCAAACCTGGGCCCCATCACTTTACCTGACTGCGTTGTTGGAATTCGTTCGCGCCAGCGCGGATCCAATGTTCTGCCAAAGTGAACAGGAAACGGACACCTGCTTCCGCGTATTTGCCGACGTTTTCGTTTGTAGTCAGCGTTCCGGCCACACGCCCTCGTTCTTGAATACGCGCTAGTGCGTGGTCGACGGTTTCTTGGACTTCCGGATGATCGACTCTTCCCAGATGTCCCATGGATGCGGCCAGATCCGACGGGGCTACGAAAAATACATCGATATCGTCGACGTCCAGGATCGCGTCTAGATTTCCAATCGCCACGATGTCTTCAATCAGTACCATCAAGAACGTCTGTTCGTTGGCTTTGTTGACATAATCTTCAATTCCATAGCCTTGCCGACTCCCATACAAGCCACGCTGGCCCAGTGGTGCAAATTTCCCTCCGGCAACGACGTTTTGAGCTTCCTCTTTCGTATTGACGTGCGGGACACAAATCCCTTGCACACCACGATCCAAGGCCCGATAGATTACCCCCTGATTGTTCTGGTTAACCCGCATGATGGATGTCATACCCCACAGGTCGCAGGCGCGAGCAAGATCGGAGACATCTGCAAAATCAACAGGGCCGTGTTCACCTTCCAGCCAGATTCCGTCGAATCCACAAGGCCCGAATTGGTCGATCCAGTCGGGAGTACTTGGCCCGGAAACAACGTAGACGGTTTCTCCGGCAGCCAGTTTCTGTTTCACGCGATTGGGTCGTACGGTCATCTGTCGTTCCTGTAGTAAGAAAAGAATACATAGAAAAATCAAATACCAAATTGCTGTAATACGAGATCTGCGATATCGGTGTCACAGGTTGCGCGTTCAGTGAATACACCTCGTTGTGAAGAGAGCAGGATTCCCCTCTGGGCATCAGTTGATGCGGGCGCGCCATAGGATCCCTGGATGAGCGTTGTATTGAGCGGAATCGTACCATCGCGATGGTCGGCATAGAGTATGAGCGGATCGACCGCCGGTTTCATAATTGTACCGGTGATTTGACGTGCGAATTGCGGCGCGTGCGTGTCCTCCATCCACCAGTAATACGCTTGCCAGCTGTCGGGCGCAGAAATCAAGACCACCTCACCAGACCGCGGGTGGTCAAGATAGAGATCCGCCAGCGCAGGACCGTAGAGCACCCGGTCAATGCCAGGCTCACGGTTGAACAGGCGGGTCACTTCTCGAATGATCGAAGAAGTGGAATCTTTAACGTAAACATGCGCGTACTGGTGATCAACGAATGCCCATGCCAGGCTGTTGTGGAGATCCAGATGTTCTCCATCATCGAGAGTTTTGACTTGCAGCAATCCGGCTTCACGCAACCGCCGATTGGGATAGCTGACGTGATCAACTGGTGTGACTACGAATTCACTAGTTACCAGCCAAAGTAGATGTCGTCCCTCGTACGCAGACTGAAAACCTTCGATCAGAATCTCTAGCACCCGGTCCAAATCGGCAAGTGCATCATGCGTATTTGGACTGTCAGGGCCGTGTTGTTGTGCGGTGTCAAGAAGGTGAGAAAAAGAGAGATAAAACAAGTGGGGGCGTACTGAATGCGCGACGAGGCTTGCTGACCTTGCCATCCAGGTACTGATGGCGAACTGTATTTCTGTTTGTCCGGCATCCGCATGCGGATAAGGTCCTAACTCATGCCGTAACGTATCGTAGAGTCGGCCGGGCCGCGTGTGGCAGGTGTCTCGTTCTTCTGGATTCTGTGTGTAGTGAGGTTGTGTAGAACATACGTAATTGGAGCGACAACTTCCTGCGGCCATGGGAAACCAGGCTGCGGAAATCAGTTCCGGATGGTGGTCTCGCAAGGTGTCCCAGATCATCGGGGCTGACACGATATCTGAGGAGCGGTTCCATAGTTGCACAGTTTCCTGTTGGCGCTGGTAATAACCACTCGCCGTCACTCCGTGACGGCGCGGTAGGTGACCGGTGAGCAGGTTGGCTTGCATCGGCCAGCTTGCGCAAGGGAAACTAGGGACCAGCGGCGCTCGATCCCCAGCTGAAACCAGGGAGCGTAAACTGGGCAGGTATTCCAGGTCCTCAGGGCGCAGCCCCGGGATAGACACCAAAACAACGTGGTCAGAAATAGACATGGTGTTCACGCGAAACTGCGGTCCTCCGAGTGATTCGAGGAGTGCGCGAGGTTTCCGTGCTATTGTTTGACGGCAAATTAGCGATTGAACGGGGGTGGAGTTTACCGATTCCAGGGGAATTGGAGCGTCGGCTGATGCGCGTGGCGTTCCATCTTGATGGTCAGGCGTGTTCCCGTTCCGGGGGCTAATTTGACAGTCAGGACTGACGCATTGACTGGTGTTGTTTCTTTCTGGTTCACAACGGAAAGGAATTGATGTTCGGCGTATGCTCCACCTTGTACGAGAACTTCACGTGCGGCTACCTGGCTCGTGTTGACCAGAGTAACTGCCACTTCGTCGGCCGTGATCTTATCGACGAGCGCGGCGACATCTTCTGGAATGCCTGCCCGACGTTGAACAGGGTCAAAGTAGCGCAGTCGGGAAAACAGGGTAGATCCCCTGTGTCCCGGATGCAGGCCTCCCTGCATAAGTTGATTCAGGGCATAGATGCTGGCGGGATTATATTTCATCGGATCGTCCGATAACCGGGTGTCTGGTGTGGTCGTATCATTCCGCATTCCCTCAACACGTTGACGTAGACGCGCGAAGTCGGCTGCCAGAGCTTGTTCTGGGAAACCAGAGTTCTTGCCTTCCAGGTAGTCCAGCCATCCGTTCCCTGGCATCCACTTGCGGTCTGCTTCTTTCATCGATAAGTAGTACAGCTCTTGGGCGTATGGTGCGTAGGGTTGTGGCTGGAAGGCATACCAACCGTCGTCTCCATATTTGTGCGGATAGAGAGTTTTACCATCAACTTCCTTATGGTTGGAATTGACCACATCGAGCATGTGTCGCCATGGTTCCAGGTATGCATCGTCCCCGGTTACCGCAAATGCGTTCATGAAACCGATGAAACCCATTTGGAATGTTGTGCGGTGGGCGAGAGCTCCCGTTTGAGGAACCACGACCGTAAAACCCCAGCCGTAGACCCCGCCCCACCACTTACCGTTGGTAGCACCGCCGATTGTGCCGTCCAAGCCGATATTGGTCGGGATGATTCCCTTGTTGTCTCGCATTCGTTGGCGCCAGGCATCGACGTATTCGAGCATCCAATTCTTGTACTTCGCTTCGTGGTTCAGCATATACGCATTGAGAGCAAGTGATGTTGCCAGCAGGTTTGAAGGATGGTCTCCGACGATGTCGTTGTAGTCTTCGAAATGTGCCAGCATCTCTGCATAAGTTCGCTCACCGTGTCCAAGCGAAAAGCGGTGTTCCACTTCAATAGGGTCACCTGCCCAATCAAGCGCTGTTGCTTTGCGCAGCAAGGGGCCTCGGCTCCCATTAAACAAGCTGCGAATAATCTTGTGTTGTGGATCGTAATTAGGGGCCTGGGGATCTTCATTCATGTAGAACCCAGCATACCGACGCAACCGACGTTGCATGGCACGATCGGTTGGTGTCGAGAGACCCTGCAGGCTGAAAACAGTAAGCCCTTCGCCATTGTGCAGCCAATCAAACATCACGGGGAATTCTTTGTAGTACATCCCGTCTCGAGCGAAGGGAACTTCTGTTGTTTTGGCGAGGGTGAACTGTCGCAAGTGCCCTTCCCAGGCCTTCAAGTACATCTTCAGTACGCTGTCAGAAGCTCCCAAGGCATGCAGGATAGGCCAGTCGTTACAGTTTTCTATTGCATCATCCGGGCCGTCGTCACCTCCCCACCGCTCGACACACAGCAGGAAGCCACGCTCATCGAAATACTTCTGGAAGTACTCTTCGCAGGCCAACGCGTTTTCGCGCAGCAACGCACGTTCCATCAGCGCCCAGCCAGGAGGGGTCATGGGAGTTTGAACCGTGATGACTGTCTCGTCCGCTTCCAGGGACGGCAGGAAGGTGAGGCAAATTACCGCAAGGCCCGTCAATGTCGGATATTTCATGGTGTGCTCCCGGTTTGAAGTGCCCTATCCTGAAAGCGATGAATCATCGTTTCTGGGAAGCGGACAAATGACTGGTGTACTACGTATTTCGCCAGACTGAATTGTGAATCGGTGGAGTCTCGTTTTCAACAAGCCCGAGTGACAAAGCGTTGGGGTGGATCGATCCTCAGAATGCGGAGTCCTTGATCCTCTCTGGGCTAAGGGCGCTATCTGATTGTTGACTCTGCGGGGATTCTACTGGAACCTGGTCCCTGTTCCAGAAG
>CAZITS010000536.1:0-4565 GCA_964542185.1 uncultured Pirellulaceae bacterium | reverse complement strand
GAGATGGTGCGCTGTCGAAGTTGAATGATTCGCCGGCTGGTTCTTCCGGTGCTGGGACGGAGTGTTGACTGAGTGTGAGAGCTAACGTACCAAGCTCTTCTTGAGTAGCGGCAAGTTCTTTGAGTTGCTGAGTTTCCAGCTCGGTTAATTTACCTTGGAGCTGTTGACGTGATGCGAGCCTGGCCGTCTGCTCGAACACGGCTTGTTGCCAGGATTTCAAGAGGCGTAATTGCGCTCGCCTGTCACTGGTGGGCCGGTTTGCGTTACTTGCTTGCTGGGATGCAGTGCTGGCCGAATTGGAGTCCGCAGCTGGGTCGGTTGGGGTCCGCTCAGTTTCCATGGCGGCGATCATTTCTGCGAGACCATTTAGGATCTGTCGTTGTGCCTGTTCGGACGATTGCATCTCGTCAATAGACGCGGTTGGCTTGAAATACGCTGCCACCTGTGTCATTTGGTTTGTGATACTTTCCAGGCGTGCTGAGAAAATCGGTGGGAGCGAAGAATGCGCTGCACCTGTCTCCTGCAGCAGTTTGCGCTGAGATCGCAGAAGCGTCGACAGCATGGCTTTCTGCTGTCCAGACCAGGGCTGTTTTGGGACACGGGATGACACTAAGCGTCGAGTTTGTTGCAGGATCTCTGTTTGTTTGGTGTGACTTGCCCGTAACGATCGCTGTAGTTCTGTAGTCCAGCTGGTCGCCAAAAGACGCGGTGCTTTCTGAAAAGCTTGTTGCAGTTCTGTTTCGGCTTGTCGCAAGAGCTGGATTGTCTCTCCTGCAGTACGTTTTGCGGACATTTTCTCGGTCAAATCCAGTGCGTTACACACTGCTTGCATTTGGTCCGCCGCACGAGAAAGAGTTGCGCTGGGTTCAGTAATTCCGGATTGTCTGATTTGTTGTCCCAGTGCGCGTGCGCTGCCAGCCAGGATTCGCTGGGAAGTTGACAGTGCTGTCAGCGTTGTTTCCGAACTGGTACTCAAGCGGTTTGTGATGTCTTTCTGTTGTTCTTTCAGTTGGCTAAGTTGTTGCGTGAACTGTTGGTGCGCTCGTGGTGCGTTTGCAAGCTGGCGGGTTTGTTCCTGTAGCAGAAGCTGGACCACTTCCTGAATTCGTTTCAGTGCCAGTTGTTGCTGCCGCGAAGACCGTCTCAGCTGGTTTTGGCGCAAAGCATTCGAACTTTCCAGCAGCAGGGTATCGATGCCATGGGCTCGAGCCGTTCGCAGTGCCTTCTGCAGCGCGGCAGATTCGGAGCCTTTTGCGCTGGTTGATGCTCGATAGGTTTGTTCCATATTGACGAGCAGCCGCTGGTAGCGGTGTACGATTTTTACCTGACGCCTGCTGAGGTCGTAGATTTCTTCTCGTTCAGCGTTTTTCAGAGAAGAGCTGGTATTTCCCAACAGGGTTCGTTCGCGTTGGCGTATCGCCTGGCTTAGTGCGGTTTGTTGTTCCATGATCAGTCGTAACTGGAGTGACAACTTGAGGTAATTCTGGCGTTGGACAAATTCGCTGCGGATGGAAGTCAGTAATTGAATGATTGATTGCTGATGTTGCTGCGCCTGCTTCAGTAAAGCAGCCGTGTTTTGGCGGTTGTTCTTGTCGGCAGCTGTTTTGAGCGCATTGCGTAGCAGCGTGCGGATCGCAGGAAGGTTTTCTGCCGTTATTTTGTTGATCCCCGTATGCCACTGTCTTAGTCGTTCTGAGGTTTCCGGGCGCGTCAGACGATTGACGCGTATATGGCGTAAGATGGTTTTGATGTGAGTATTTACGCTTTCCTGATTGCCGTTGAGTTGGCTGGCGATTTGTCGTTGTCTCAATTCGATTCGTTGCAGCTCATCTCTATTTGCCGCAGGTTCTTTTTCCGAAGTTCCGAATATGTCTTTCAGTATGCCGAGCTGGCGATGGAGCTTCCGTTGAAAAGCAAGTACTTTACTTAGCTTTTCCAATGCCTCAGTGCGTTGAAGACGAATCAACTGTTCGAGTTCAGCGATTGAAATAATGGTGAGGCGAATCGCCGTACTTTGGCCTTGCTGGGGAAGATAGTCCGTTGCGACAGCATTGCAGGTCAGAGTATCTCCTGCTGTAAGTTGCGCAACGGATGCCAGATTCAATGTATGGGAAAATGTTCGAACGTCTGCCGAACTTCTGCCTGATTCGAGGTTAGCCAAGGAACGCTCAGCGGCATTCGCCGAGACCTGGGGCGGGCCACGCTGCAGGAACACTTTCTCTACGGTATGTGTGTTACCGCTGCGCTGGTACTGCAAATAGATATCGCGGACTGCCAGATCTTCTTTGACGGTTACCTGCAAAGGTAATTGTGCCAAAGCAGTCACCTGTAGATCCTTGACAGCTGTCATTAGCGTTACGTTTGGAGGCTGATCAGGAATGGCTTGAAGTGAAAACCGTGTATCTGCACCACCGCGAATTTCTGTTTGGTCAATTAGCTCAAACCAGAATGTTCCCGTCTGATTTATAGTCCAGGGGAGTTCAGAATTAGCGGGTATGACGAAAACGTGTCGTTCCTCGTCGAGGTGGGTCCAGATGTCGAAGGGGAGGTCATGCGCTTCGGATCGTAACGACACATTCATCAGAGGTTTGTTGGAATACGCACCGATTTCAATTCGTGTACCCGTTAACGCGCGGATTGTCGGATCCGCTGGCTGGACTGGCCATCCCGTATAGGCTGGCGGGTGGAGACGGAGCAGAAACGACTCGATTCGCGGTGGGTCAACCACGCGAACAGTTGACCAGTCCATCGTGTAGTCGTCGCCACCCGTCGCGCGAAACTGTACAGGCTGTGTGATGTTCTTTAATTGAAAACGTGCAGGACCTGTGTTGACGTTGAGTGTTTCTGTATAGAGTTGCGCCGAGTTGTCGCCGACGTATCTGTACTGCAACGCGACTTGCGACGGTAATGCGCCGTTACGGTCGACCAGGCTTAATTCCAGATCCTGGCCATGTGCAACCTGCTGAGGTGGGTCTTCGAATTGCAGCACGTGTAGTCTTGGCCATTCCACCTTGTTCCAGGGAACGAGTAAGCGTTTCATAGCGAGGTGTGACGTATGGAAATGGGCCAGACACGTCAGTATGGCGGGTAGCATGAAAGCCGCGATGGTCATGGATGCCCGCCGTGATCCGGTGTTATCGACGCAGGTGTCGATATTGATTTTGTCCAGCATTTCGGCGGTTTCTTCGATCACTGCGTTTTGCAAGTCAGTGGTTCGTTGAGAGGAAGCGAGAAACGCCAATGCGCTTGAGAGACGATTGCGTAAGTGGGGTGTGCGCGTTTCGATGAGACGGGCGGTTTCGACGAGAGTTGGTGTATAGGCAAGCGCAGGCAGCAACAATCGCATACTGCCCCCAATGGCGGCGAGCAGGAACAGGATCGTACTAGTAAATCGCAGACTTGGATCTTGTGATCGAATCAAGAAATCGGCGAATCCAAGCAGCAGAGCAGCTGCCAGTATGAGCGCCAGATAATTGCGGAGAGCTTGTATCCACAATTGCCGCCGCACCTGTTGCTGAACTGAGGTGACGGCTTGCTTTAGACGCAGTGCAGAAGATTTGCTTGCTTGGACTCGATCCATAATGAAACGTTCACTGTCACATCAAGGGAAGTGCTGTTGGCAAGTGGGTCCACCATCGCACCTGATGTCACTTCAGTGGGGGCGTGGAATCTTTTGACGTGTAAAGGCGGTAGACATGTTGCGATAGCAGGTGGCGGCGGCTACGAGGGGATCATATCCCGGCTGTCTCCAGACGGCACTACTGACCTCGCAGCAGACGTCGCCTCGATAGCCGCCACGGAAGAACATCGATAGCAGCCGGTCATAATCCATATTGCCGCTTTCGCCGGGTAACACAAATGTCGTGGCGGTACCCTTCTGGATTGTATCTTTCACTGCGATGTGCGCAGTGTAGGGTAGGGCTGTCGCAACAGTGTCTTCAAGAGTCATATTACGAAACGCGTAGTGACTGTAGTCGTAAACCATCCGGATGCGGGATCCGTTTCCCAGTTGATCGATGAGCCAAATTGCTTCTTTGGGACGAGACATTCCACCGCCACGGTGAGGTTTGATTGCGATCAAGGCATCTTCTTTTTCAGCAAGTTCTTGCCAATCGGCCAGACGCTGTAAAAAGAGGTCTTTTACCTGGTCCCATTTTCCGCTTCCCAAAACCGTTTGAATGAGGGGGGGTGTTTCGGGAGCGAGTGCACGTCCCAGCGCGACGACTTGTTTAAGACGTTCCAGCCCTGCTCGATGTGTGGCATCTTCTTTTGACGGATGCAGGTTTTCCATCAGAGCGGTCAATGTCAACCCTTCCGCGTCGAGTCGTTTGCGAGACTCTCGCCGGCGTGTTGGTGACATGTTTGCGGGTGTCGCATCCCAGTTGGGAGCAGTCATCACCTCAAGTCCGTCGTAGCCGATTCGTGCTAACGCTTGGATTGCACGTTCCAGTTTCAACGTTCGCATACCGTAGGTGCCAAAACTGAGCGTGACGTGATCCTGGGGTGTTGCGGACTTTACGGAGTCACTTCCAGAAATCCCCAAGCCAACAGCTGAGGCGATACGT
>CAZITS010000535.1:0-4588 GCA_964542185.1 uncultured Pirellulaceae bacterium | reverse complement strand
CGGAAAGGTTTTCCGCTGCCTCGCCTCAAGCGGATCATCCGTGCCGCGCACCTGTGGATCCCGCAGCGTTACCTTCCGCACGTCGTAACCGCGAAACTCCGGCGTCAACAGTGGGTGCGCAGCAGGAATACGACGCAACAATTTATCTGGAAACAAGTTTCGCATCTCGCGCCGAAACGACGAGGCAAACTCAGGACTCGCGCAGATGGCATCGGCAAACAGGTAGCCGCCTTGCTGGAGGAACCGGCGTAACGCTTTCCGCTCCCGCGGATTCCACTGGAATGCGCGGCGGCCATGCATGAAAGCGATGGGATAATCGAACAGCTGACGATCACCCGGCGACAACAGCAAAGGCATCTCACTTACCAGGCGTACTTTTCTCTGCTGCCGCGCCGCACGCATCAGATTTCCCAGGGCTCGTGGTGCATCATTGGCACCTCCCGCATGGTTCAGCTTGGGAACCTGCAACGTCCCACGAGCAACTTTGCTGGATCCTTCGGAACTGAGCGTTAGCTGAGGACGATCCAACTTCGCGCGCAATTGACGATTGGTCGCGTAGGCGACCACATTCTCCCCAATCCGCAGACAAGCCTCAATTTCATCCTGTACATCCTGTGGATAATTCACTTCTCGAATACCGGGACTCAACTCCCAGTACGCCGAAAGGCTTTCGGGGCAATACACCACACTGGTACGACAGCAAGCGTTCACACCATACAGCTCACGCACCTGTTTGACTTGCACATCGGCAAACCAGATCGGATGATCTACCGGCAATGGCGTCAGTGGATTCTCTGGAAAGAGTTCTTGCATTAACGCGCGGAAAGATCGGTCAAATTCCTTCCCGTGCCGACACGATTCGGCAAAGATAAAGCCGCCCTGATTCACATAGTCACGCAAGTTGCGTTTCTGCTCTTGATCCAGTTCGATCGCGTCTCGTCCGCTCCAAAACAGTACTGGTGACTGCATCAGGTCCTGCAAAGAGGCAATCTCGATGTCCATCGTCTGCCAGGTCAACTCACGTTTCCAGCGTGTCTCCACGCGCCGTGTCAGATTCGGAATGCCCGACCGGTGGCGATCCCAGTTGATGCCCTCCCCGTACCGCAACTTCGATACCAGCAACGGCCGGCGCCCTTTGGATAGAAACAGGAGCGCCAATGAAGTACCAATCGGCCCGCGTGACTCGGCTCTGTCTAACCCTTTCCACTGGCCAGACAGCTCATTCTGGACTTTTACCAGTTTTTCCGCGCCCGCACGGAACCAGTCATGTCGCCCGATGAACCGATTGCCTGACAACCGCCCCACGCGCTCTACCGCATAAAGATAGTAAAGTAGCCAGGCACGGTTCACTCCGCCCTGCTCCTGCGCGCCAGGATTGTAATGCACCGAAAATTTATCTCCCAACCACTGCAAACCGCGTTCAATTGCCTCGTGATCTTCCTGGTCAGCGCAGCACTCGACCTCGCCGTCAACCACCCGTGAGTCAGCCTGACTTCGGCTACCGTGACAAATCAACAGCGAACCAATTCCAGCACAAGTCATACTCCCCGAAGGTGGCAGGAACTTCGAGTACCCCCAGGCCCCATCCGCGCGCTGCAAACGCCTCCAGTACTCCAGGGACCGCTGCCAAATAGCAGGCTCTACTACGATGCCTATTCGCTCCGCCTCATGCAGAGCCAGTAACGCGAATTGGCTGTTCGAAGGATCCCCATTGCCACCGCGACCGTAGTTCCACGCACCGGATCGGTCTCCATCGGTGATCTGCACGCCTTCCAGCCAACGCACATTCTGGACGATTTGCAGCCGGTCCTGGGTTGGCGTCGCACGACAAAACACCATGGTTTGCAAGGCCGTCGAATAAACCGTGCGAGGCTGATTGAATTTCCGGAGATATTCCAGCGCCTGCTGTATCGCCGGGTCTTCCCTGACAACTCCCGCGTTCAATAACGCCAACGTTGCCAACGACGAGACACCATACGGTTCGAGTAGAATTTCCGACCAACCACCCGTTGCTTCATTCTGCTCGCGGCGCAAAAACTGGATCCCCTTGCGAATTGCTTCGCGGACCTCTCGATCCGTCAGTGGGGCACCCTGCAACGGCCCAAACACTCCGCTAGCAGTGAAGGCCAGCAACGCCAAACAGATCACTCGACAGCGCATGTATTTGATCTCCTGTCTCCATCCTCGGCGACAGCTGTCGACAACTTGGACTAAATCCCCCACCTTTGTCAGCAACGTCTGCCCAAGGGCAATGCCCCAAGGACGCCTCGACAGCTACCTATCCAGCAAACGGCTACCTATCCAGCAAACGGCTACCTATCCAGCAAACGGCGTTCGCCATCATTCAGCTATAGCCTGCCCCACACCCCCCCCAAACCACCTAGCGTCTCGCCCCACACAGCGCGATTGTGAGATTGCCCCTGCATCGATAAAATCGACCCGCCGTGCTGGCCCACCAGCCGTCGCGCAGCGAACCAACGGCACGCGACCCTGTTGACGCAGGCTGTGCTTGCGACGGAATTTCTATTACCCGGCAGAACGCCCCACCATCAAGGCACTACCCGTGGCAACCAGGCAACCGCGAAGTTTGGGGGACACCCTGCAGGAATTCAGTCAGCGTCGCACGTTGATGCAACAGGAACTGCAGAAAGTCATTATCGGACAACACGACGTGATCGAACAGCTGTTCGCTGCGATCTTTACGCGTGGACACTGTCTGCTTGAAGGCGTGCCTGGCCTGGCCAAGACGCTCATGGTCAGTAGTTTGTCGCAAATTCTCGATGTGCAGTTCAAACGCATCCAGTTCACACCGGATCTGATGCCCTCGGACATCACTGGCACCAACCTGCTCGACGAAGATGAGCAGGGCCGCCGCGAGTTCCGTTTCGTCGAGGGTCCCATCTTTTCTAACATTCTCCTGGCAGACGAAATTAACCGGACCCCGCCAAAAACTCAGGCCGCCCTGTTACAAGCCATGCAAGAACGCGAGGTAACCGTCGGTCGCAGTACGTACCAGCTTCCAGTTCCGTTTTTCACTATTGCGACACAGAACCCGATCGAACAGGAGGGAACCTACCCGCTCCCTGAAGCACAACTGGACCGCTTCATGTTTAATATCAAGGTCGGATATCCCACCGCGGACGAAGAGGAACAAATACTTTCGGTAACTGCCCGCCAAGAAAAAACCGAAGTCCGCAAAGTCCTCTCAGCCAAAGCTATCGTGAACCTGCAAAAACTGGTCAGTTCGGTGGCGGTCAGCGAATACGTCGTGAAATACGTCTCGCGTCTGGTCCGCGCCACACGACCACAGGACGAGTCGGCACCCGAGTTCGTGCGAGAGCTGGTCGACTGGGGTGCCGGGCCACGGGCGGGTCAATTCCTGATCAATGGTGGAAAAGCATTGGCTGCCATGGACGGTAGGTTTTCCGTTGCGCTCGACGACATTCGCAAGGTCGCCGAGCCTGTCCTGCGGCACCGCGTCAGTACCAACTTCCAGGCGCAAGCAGAGGGCCTCGACACAGAAGGAATTATTGCCCGTCTGCTGAAAGAAATTCCCGAACCGGAAGTTGCCAAATATTCCAACGCCGTCCCACCGCCGCCTCCGCCGGAACAATAAAGCTTTCGTGCCGCCTACGTGCCACAACGCTGGTCGCTAATCCAAACCGTACAGTGGCTGTAACTTGCCTCGCAAATGGGCCATCAAAGGTGCATGCGAGAGTGGTTTTCCGGAAACTTCTGTAGCCAGTTCCATCGCGGCGTAACACTGGCCGTGCTGATAGATCTTCTCGCCAAGCCACTCGCGGAGCGGACGAAAGTCCCCCGTCGCCAGCAGCGGTTGTAAATCGCCCAGCGCACCTTCGGCTGCCTGGTAAAACTGAGCCGCGTACAGGTTGCCAAGCGCGTACGTGGGAAAATAGCCGATCGCCGCGGAACTCCAATGGATGTCCTGCAACACACCGTCCGCATAGTTCGGCGATTCGACCCCCAGATACTCACGGTACTTTTCGTTCCAGGCCGCGGGCAAATCCTCGACCGCAAGGCTGCCATTGATTAACGCCTGTTCCAATTCGAAACGAATGATAATGTGCAGGTTGTATGTCGCCTCATCTGCTTCAACACGAATCAGCGACGAACGTACCGTATTCACCGCACTGACAAACTCATCGAGTTCCACGCCGCCCAGTGCGCTTCCAAAGGCCTCCTGCGCTTGTGGGTAAAAGTACTGCCAGAAGGCATGGCTGCGCCCCACCAGGTTCTCCCACAACCTCGATTGCGATTCATGAATTCCTAGTGAACAGTACATTCCCGGGGGCAATCCGAATTGTTCCGCAGGCAATCCCTGTTCGTAAATTCCATGCCCCGCCTCATGCAGAATGCCAAAAAACGCGGTTGAGAAGAATTGCGAGTCATACCGCGTCGTGATTCGAGAATCACAGGGCCCCAACGTAGTACAAAAAGGATGGTGAGTTACATCCAGCCTGCCGCGCGAGAAATCAAAGCCAATTTCTGTCGCCGCGTGTTTGCCAAATTTTTCCTGCGCATCAATCGGAAACTCACCGTGCAGACAATCCGTCGTTGGAACTCGATC
>CAZITS010000534.1:2024-4590 GCA_964542185.1 uncultured Pirellulaceae bacterium | reverse complement strand
TCTATGGACAGACAACCCTTCCACACCTACCAGCCCAGCGCTCCGCCCAAACGGCTCGCGCGAAATAAGGTACGAGTTATGATTCACGTGATTGTCACCGTCGAACTCACTCCTGGAAACCGTGACGCATTCCTTGATGAGTTTCGTCAAGTCGTCCCGCAAGTACTTGAGGAAGAGGGTTGCCTCGACTACGGCCCTGCCATCGACGTGGAAACCAACATCGGCGCGCAGATCTCGAACCGCGCTGACGTCGTAACCATCATCGAGAAATGGCAAAGCCTGGAGCACCTGGAAGCCCACCTGATCGCACCACACATGCTTGAATATCGTCCCAAGGTCAAACCTTTCATACAGAACTCAACTCTGCAGATCCTGCAACCCGTTTAGCCTGACCAGCGACCTCATTCCCGTGCGCAGAGCTCCCTATGAAAATTCGTTCCGTCGATTGTTTTCCAGTCCGCATTTCGCTGAAGCCGGAATGCCAGATGATCACGGCCCTCGGAGTCCACGACCATTCCGACTACATCGTGGTACGGGTCAACACAGACGAAGGACTCTACGGTGTCGGGGAAGCAACCGTGTCAGAACGCTGGAGTGGCGAAACGGTCTGGGGAGGCGTGGCCATCCTCAAACATGTGCTCGGTCCGGGTGTTTGTGGGTATGACCCGGAAGACATTCGTTCTCTCGATCTTCGGCTGAACCAGTTGTCACGTGGCAACTGGTTCGCCAAGTCCGCAATCGAAATGGCCTGCTGGGATCTGCGTGGAAAGGTCCTTGGCCAGCCGGTCTACGAATTGCTCGGCGGAGTCTGTCGCGACCTGACGTTTCGCAGTCGCTACTCAATGGGAGCCTACGACGTGCCACGTGCCCGGCAACGTGCGGCCGAACTCATCGACGCCGGATTTGAGACGATCAAAGTCAAAGTAGGGGGTACCGCAGAAGACGACATTGCACGGGTACAGGCGGTACGCGAGGTCATCGGCCCTCAGCCGCGTCTAGTGATCGACGCCAATTGTGGATGGGACGTAGAAACCGCAATTCACTGTATTAATGCCCTCGAAGACTGCCAGCTTGCTCTGGTGGAACAGCCCACCCCAGATGGAGATTATGGAGCTCTGGCGCGGGTGCGACGCGAAACCAGCCCCCCACTCATGGCAGACGACATCTGTTTTGATCTCGTCCATGCGCAAGAATTGATTCGGAATGACTGCTGCGACGTGATCAGCGTCTACCCTGGCAAGAATGGCGGCATCCAGAAGTGCCGCGACATTATCGAACTGGCTGCTGACCATGGAATCGCCTGCTCGATGGGGTCCAACCTGGAATTCGACGTCGCCACTGCTGCGATGGGCCATCTGATCGTTTCCAGCCCGAACCTGCAGATCGAAGAATATCCCGGTGACACACTCGGTCCGGCCTACCACCGTGACTCCATTGCAGTCAATCCGTTGTCGATTGAAGGTCCCCTGACAACAATCACTGACGCTCCAGGACTGGGAATCGACGTCGACTGGGATTTTGTCCGCGCCCACCCGGCGCCGGATTAACCAGGTCGCCACAACGCCGGCAGCGAAGACACCACGCTGGCGTTGTCTTCCGGCGCTATCTGTCGACGTGCTGGCAGCCCCTGCTGATATCGACATCCGGGCTCCCCCGACGGCCCGTTTCTCGCAGCAAGCGTGGTCATAACCCCCAGGACGAACAACCCATATTCACCAGCTTCCGCATTTAACGATGTATTTCCTCCGCGATCCCGCGCGGAGTGATTTTTCCGACAGTCTTTACCTTTCTTACTCAACCGGTCCCACACGTGCATCCGATACTACCGGCACGACAGGAACCTGCGCACGCCAGCGCATGGTTGCCAAGCGCAGCAATCCCGACACGACGCCGTAGGGTGGAACAACATTATGCTGATTCACAATTTCCGAACTTGTTCGCTGGTTTGCCTGACGTTGCTGGCGGTAAGCTCAGCAGCCTTTGCTCAGGGGCTTCAGAGCGACCAGAGTTTCTGGGGCAACCACTACAGTCCTGACGGCGGCAATGAAGCCAGCTTTCCAGCCTGGATGCCGCTGACCGAAAGCGAGAACATCGAATCCGACTTCCAGTGGTTTGCTCCCGGAGAGTTCGGTGAGTATGGCGAAGCGACACCGCCAAATACAGGATTCTACTTCGGATATGACTGGCTCCGCTGGCACACTTCAAACCCGGAACGCGGTACCGCCCCGTTTGACGCCCTGCCTGGAAGTGAGTATTTCCAGGCTCCACCTGAGTGGAATCCCAACGGTTTCGCGGGTGGTGGCGGTCACCGAATAGAACTGGGATGGATGACGGAAGAAAATAATGGCTGGAACTTCGTCGGGACTCTGTTCCGTACGAATGGCGGACACGAAGTCCGACTGCGTGAACTCGACTACGATCCGGAAGACGAAGAACACGACATCACCGAAGAAGATTATGAAGAAGGTTTCGACCAGATTGTCGCACCGCAAACCACCAATTCCGCTAGTTATCACAACCTTGAACTCAATAAAACGTGGCGGATCATTCATCGTGACGGCGTCTC
>CAZITS010000534.1:0-1924 GCA_964542185.1 uncultured Pirellulaceae bacterium | reverse complement strand
TGCTCATGGGTGGCTTTTCTTTCGGATTCGAAATGAATCGCTAAGCCTGGCACAGCAAGCCTGACCTGAATCTGACGAATGGCTCGAGACACCTCGAGCCATTTTTTTTTTGCCTGGCATGTCTCGCACCCACGACATATCAAAACAACGTCTTACAGATGTGCTGCACGAGTCAGGCACAGACCTCGGTCAACGAGATCAAAACCGATGCGCTCGACAAACTCTCGCTGCTGCCGATCGCCGGAAGCGATTTGAATCTCTATCGTGCTCGCTCCCTGCTGCCCACAGTGCAACACGGCCTCACCCACGAGAAATTCCGCCACGCCCTCTTCGATTTCTATACGACTGGGATCCCAGTCGACGATTGCAACGGTGCGTTCTGCAGCCAACCCATTCGGTTCCCACAGGGACAACGCGGTGGTCGCCTGCTGCGGTGCATCTCGCGGCAACAATCTCAGACATGTCACGTGCGCATTTCCACGCTGACATGCTTCCCACCAGGTCGGTGCCGGCAAGTCCTCTGCCACAGCAACAACATGCCGCCGACGGATCTGCAAGAGAGATCGCTGCACAGCAGGTCGAAACGAGCCAACTGCCCGCTGGTAAACAAGACGCTCGCCCCGGACCACGTAACCCAACCGGACGAGCGCGTCGACGAATAATTCATCCGATTTCAATACACCTGATGCAATACAACCGCCGTACAGCCCCCCATAAAACGGGGCGGCGTTAGGCAGGCACCCTCCTTGCAGCTCCACAGCACCCTCAGCGACCAATCCCTCTTCTGCGCACCGTAAAAGTTGGTCGCCGATTTGGGCACGATCCGGCCGTGGAAGTACCTGCAATGCACAAATGATACCAACCTCATTTGCAAGGCACCTTCCGCTAGCGTGTCCGGCAAACCCGGCATGAATAAATCCAACAGGCGTTTCTTCCATTACCGCGACAAGGAAACGATGACGGTCGAAGTAGGGCTTACTGAGCACTTCGCGTTCAAAGACCTGGCATGTCATGGGTTGAAACCGCCCGCGACTCCGCGGCTGGCAATTCCAGATCTCCGTAATCGCTCGCAGGTCGTCGTTGCGAAACGATCGGATTGATATCACCGCCGTCCCTCTCAGCTCAAGTGTCAGACAACTCGCGAGTTCCACGGCGGAATATGCAGAAAGCCAGGCAGCAGCTGCCAGCCGCATTCATTAATCTCTCCGCAGCGTCCACATTGATGGCCGTCGGAGGACGTCATGTCAAGTACCGATGCGAAACACCGACAATCTAGCATCGCAAAGAACTGTATCCGTCTGGCCGACTTTCATACTCTGATTGCTGCACAATCGCTGTCACGCTGCGCACCTGGCGAGCAAAGTCAGCTACAATGACAAGTCCCGATGCGCAGCCGCCCATGCAGCCTGCGATCCGCCACCGCGTCAGCGGCAGGACATGAACACGTGTACATTTCAAGAAGCACCGGCACCGCAAATACACATTCCGCACCGAACCGTAATGCCACGTGCATCGCGCACGCTGGCAAGAAGGCCATTTATGCGTCTCTCTGGTGCGCGCTGATTTTCGCGGCGACCGGTTACGCTCAAACGCCACCACAACAATTCCGCTTTACGATCGTGGTCACCGGCAGCGAACTTTTGGATGGCGTTTACGCCGACCAGCACACCTATTTCCTGACGCGGACCCTGCGACCACTCGGCTGGCGATGTGCAGGGTCGATCAGCGTGGACGACCGTCCGGAAGATATAAAACGGGCATTACGATTCGCCACCGAGAAAGCCCCACTGGTGATCGTTACCGGCGGACTGGGCCCCACGGATACGGACGTTACCAGAACGGCTCTGGCCGACTTTTCGGGCGTGGAGCTCCGGGAACACGCTGACGTACTTCGTGAACTGGAGCGACGTTTCAAAACACCACG
>CAZITS010000533.1:0-4591 GCA_964542185.1 uncultured Pirellulaceae bacterium | reverse complement strand
TCCATCCGTCGATGTGCCGAGTCATAAATGTCACGGCGATGTTTCGCGGGCAGTCGACGCAGCGGATGCTGACACCTGAACCAACCGAACGGGCAGAAAATGCAGTATCACAAGATGCTCCTCTGTGATGCCGCATTCGCAGGAATAAGTCCGATATATCTGCACGTTGAGAACACATCACCAATGATGCGAACCGGTTGTTATCCCAGTCGGCGGCGATCACGGGGAAGCCTGGATCAGCTCCGGGATCGGTTCCCGATCGTCGAGCAGGTACTGAGGGCGTCCGTTGGGATCGATGAGGGTTGTTTCGAGAGGAATACCTAATTGACGGTACAAGGTGGCGAAGACGCGCTGGAAACTCATCTTGCGTTCCGTCGCTTCCTGCGCAAGCCGGTCGGTCTTGCCGATCACCTGACCGGTTCGCAAGCCGCCTCCCGCCATCAGGACGCTCATCACATTAGGCCAGTGATCGCGTCCGGCCAGTTTGTTGATCCGTGGCGTGCGGCCGAACTCGCCCGAGACGAGGATGATCGTGTCATCGAGCATGCCTCGTATTTCGAGATCTTCAATTAACGCGCTGAGGCCGCGATCCAGCGGTGGTAGTAGCTTTTCAAGATAAGGAAAATGGTGATCGTGCGTGTCCCAGGACCTGCCGAAGAAAAAGGAAACACAACGGACGCCCGCTTCAACCAAACGTCGCGCCATCAGGAAACCGCTGCTGTAGCGACCGACTTTGGTTCCGGGAGTAAACGCGTCGTCGCGCTGCGCGATCCCATAGCGATCCAGCACTCGTGGGTCTTCTCTTTTGTAGTCCAGCGCTTCCACCAGTTTGCCTGATGTAATCACACCGAGCGCACGCTCGTTGAAGGAATCGACCGTCGCCGGGATCCCCTGCTGCTCGACGGCATCGCGAACCCGATTGAGCGCGCCGAGTAGTTGCGTGCGACCCTGGAACCGGTCCAAACTGATGCTCGGATGGAGGGAGAGGTTACGGCGCCCGTCTCCATCCACCTGCAGGGGACCGTGGAGCGCCCCCAGAAAACCCGGGTCGCCGAAACGGACCCGATGGCCCTCTCGATCTTTGGTCAGCGAGATGTGCGCAGGTACGGTGTCGCTGGTCGGCCCTTGTACCTTGGATATGATCGAGCCCACACCGGGACGGCCACCGATGGACCGCAGCGAATTGTAGGACCAGCCGGAATCCGACTGCGTGGGATCGTGCTCGTTGGCCATACCGGAGACAGAGCGGAGAATGGCCAACTTGTCCCCCATGCGCGCCAGATGAGGTAAGGTTTCGGCGATCAGCATGCCGGGAACGTTGGTGGCGATGGGCTTGTACTGTCCACGAATTTCGGCAGGGGCGTCTGGCTTGAGGTCAAACATGTCCAGGTGGGACGGCCCACCGTGCAGATAGACATTGATGATCGATTTGGGTTTGGCTGGAAGTGCCGCACCGGTAGCTGCCTCTGCGCGGAACAGATCGGCCAGCGTCAAGCCGCCCATCGCCAGTCCACCGATCTGCAAGAACGACCGGCGTGGCATCTTGTCACAAAAGCGATAGGGCTGACGGAGCAAGTTCAACATGGCAAGGCCTCACGAGCGACAAGCGTGTCTCAGTGCGACACCATAACGACAAGCAGCGGCGCGTCCGAAGACGCTGGCAAACCAGATTGTAGGCAACCCGGCACGGTCCAGAGCCGGTGACCTGCAGTTCGCCAGCTCGACAGCTGACCCGCTGAGGTACAGCCGGCCAGGTGCCGTCAAGAAGTATACCATTGGTCGGCTGACGCTTGCGTGGCGCGCCACCAGGAATGCCGAAAAGGAGCGGAAAACTGGCGAACTCGGGTTGTTTTTGGGAACGGGACGTGTGTGTTTTCGTCCCGCACGGCGGGCGGCGTGCGGGCCACGACCAGACACAGCGTGCTCGTAGACCCTGGGCATTTCGTCCCGGTAAACGGGCCGGCCGTCACAAATGGTGCCGACCGGTTACAATGACGGCCCGACGTGACTGTACGCTGGTGTGCACTGGATCGAACGGCGCACATAACTGATTTCGATGTCCCTGCCACGGCGCTGTGCTGTGAGGTGTTTGCTATGAGCGAATTATTCGACCAGCACAAGGCGGCTCCTGTTGAGAATGAAACGTCGCTGTTGAAGCTGGTGCTTGGGCTTTCCGACAAGGCGTTGTATTCCGCCGACCATACCCGGATCGTGGAGGAACTCGCCTCTCGGCGTTTTCGTTTCAGGATGGTGGTGGAACAGGTCGCGAAGACCTACGTGACCGAATCGTCCGCGCATGCCGATGGACAAACGGTTGAGGGACACCTCGCGGAAACCGGTACACCAGTCCAAGTGCAGTTCCCGCCAGACCTCGAGTCGCAGATTACGGCACTGACCCGAGACGACATCCTGACCGCCGACGCTGTGCTGTATCGTTGGCTCTCGGGACTGAACCGGTTGGAGTTCTGGGGATTGTCCGTTGAACCCGCTGTCGCGGGTTCTCCCGCAGTGGAGGCCGTGCCATCACCGACGGCGGAAAATACACCCCAGGTGCCGCCTGCCGCCGCGCCGCCGGTTGGCCCGGTACCGTCACGAGCGGAACTGACGGATAACGATGCCCCGATCTCAAGTTGGCAGCTCATCGAGTACCTGGCGAGTTCTTGTCAGGTTTCCGTGACGCAGGCCGCTGCGGTGGTGGATGGATTCTGGGATTTTCTACTGCAGCCAGCGCATTACCAAGGCGGACGCCGCACGCTGACGTTGCCGCATTTCGGAACCTTTCGGCTCAGTGTCGGAGAGTTGAATGAGGAGGACGCTCGTCTGCACACAAGCGTGTTATTGTTTCGCTCACGGCCTTGCGAAGAACTGCGCGCACGCCAGGAGGAACGTGGCAATCGGCCACCCGATATGAGCTGGATCGGCCGCTACCAGGCGGCACCCAACGCTGGCCCGCGCTTGTCACTAAAACGGCGGATCGCGGTCGGGATTGCGCAGGACACGGGGCTCGATCTGGATGCTGTGTTCCGTGTGCTGTGGGAACTGATCGAAACCGTGACGGCCATTATGGCGGCGCAACGGGCTCCGATTCGCTGGGCCAAGCGGGGTGAAATGGCGCAGGTCTATGATACTGACGATGGAGTCCAATACGAGTTTCGGACCTACGAGCGGCTTTCCAAATCCCTGCCGGCAGTGCCGGCGCTCGTCGAGCGGGCGACCAGACGTCGTTCGCCGCGACAGCGTTCCAGTAACCCATATGGCGCTGCTACCGGCTCGCCAGTATCGCAGGCCTCGGGAAGTTCAGGTTGCCTGCTGGCACTCAGCACGCTGCTACTGGCTCCCGGTTTCTACTTGCTGATCGGACTGGTTCGCGGACTTCTCGACGCGCATTAACCACCATGCCGACAGAATACATGTCTGATTTCATGCCGACCACCCTTCCCTGTCCACCTGCAGCAGTGCTGGCATTGGCGGATAGTGCCGAGCAGCGTTACCGGGTCTATCCGCTGATGAGTGGTAGCAAGCGGCGGTGGATCGAAGCGCCGGACCGGGAATTGAAGGCGGCCCAGCGGTGGTTGCTTGATCAGTGGTTGTACCAGCTGGCTCCTACCGATGCGGCGCACGGCTTTGTGCCGGGGCGTTCGATTGTCAGTAACGCGGCCCAGCACGTGGGCTGCGCCTGGGTTGTCACCGCCGATCTGCGCAACTTTTTTCCCTCGATCGGGGCCAGTCGTGTTGCGCAGGTTCTGACCGAGTTCGAGCAACCGGCGGATGTCACTGCAGCGCTGGTCCGCCTGGTTACTCGAAGGCAGCGGTTACCGCAGGGGGCGCCCACCAGCCCGCAGCTGGCCAATCTGGTTGCTCGCCGCCTCGACCTGCGGTTGCTCGGCTGGGCCCGCCGTAGTGGCTGGAACTATACCCGCTACGCAGACGATTTGACCTTTTCCGGTGCGGGCAATCCTCGCCCCCTGTTGGAGGCGCTGAAGCAAATTGTGCGGGATGAGGGGTTCACGCTGGCCCCGGGCAAGACACATGTGATGTCACACCACCAACGCCAGGTGGTGACGGGAATGGTGGTCAACGAACGTGTGGCGCTGCCCAAACCGCATCGTCGCCTGTTGCGGGCCATGCTGTACCGGCTGGAGACGATGGGTGTTGACAAGGTCGATCCGCAGCAGCTGCAGGTGGTCCAGGGGCACCTGGCACTGGCCCATTTCGTCGACCCCGCACGGTTCGAGGCCGAGTGTCGCGCCTTGGCCACCTTGTTGCGTGAAGCGTCGTCGTCGCCCCCAGCCACCGCGTCATCTTCGTTTGTACCTGCCGTGACAAAGACCTAAACTGGCCACCAGGTTGCCAGAGAGAATCAGGGATCTTCAGCTTTTTGGGTTTGGGATTGCCGACTTGGGAATTCTCCACCCGCCTTGGGTGTTTCGCCCCGGGTAAAATTATGCGGTCCGCGCTTCGGATCGTGAAGTCCTGCTGCTCGCTGGTCGTGTCCTCCCCGCCGCGCTCTCCAACCAGGTTCGTAGTCCCGTGTTAGCGGGCCGCCGGTGCGGCAGTCTGCAACAGTCGTTTGCGGCGAGGTGCGGATTGC
>CAZITS010000532.1:2612-4596 GCA_964542185.1 uncultured Pirellulaceae bacterium | reverse complement strand
TCAATCTGTTCGGCGCAGCGACCAGGCCAAGTCGGCATCGCTTATAGTGATAGAAGTTTGGCGACAGGCCACATGTAAGCACGCACTTGGCGCGCATCAACCATGTGATTGGGCAAGTAGTCGGAGCGATTTAGTGTGCTCCGCTGTGAATAGTGGACAGACCCGGATGGAACGCAAACGATTTGTTGATACATGGGCTGAACGGCCCTTGGCCGAACACTGGCTGGGGCGATTCAGGGATGGCTTCTTTGCGCCCTGGGACGGCGTGCGGATCCTGCGTGTTCATCCGTCGTTGTGGAAGCAAGCTTTGTGGCCGATGGCGTTAAACCTGGTCATTTCGCTAGTCATTCTGGCAGGACTTTATTTTGCGGCCAGCCAGTTACTTGGTTCGCTGCAGCCATGGGTGGTCGAGCAGCTGCCGGATTGGAGTTGGCTCTCCGCCGTAAGTCGTTTTATCGTGCTCTTGGCGGTAGTCTTGTTATGCGGTTTGCTCGCGGTGTTGACGTGGTTCTTGCTGACGGCAATTTTGTGCAGTTATTTTTATGGTCTGTTGGCTGAACACGTTGAACGTCTACTGGGTGATACGGATGGACACCAGCCGCTGTCGATTTTGCAGGAGCTGAAAGACACAGGTTTCAATTTGCTTTTCCTGGTAGCAGGACAGGTCGTGATTTTCTGTTTGAACTTCCTGCCGGTGATTGGATCTGTGCTGGCTTTCACATTTGGCTGGGGGTTCACATGGTACCTCCTGGGAGCCGATTTTTTTGCCTATCCGCTCGCGCTGCGAGGAGTCAATCGCTGGGACCAGTTGAAGTTTTCCAGTAGTCACAGAGCGCACACCATCGGTCTTGGGGCCGCAGTGTTCGTTTGTGGTGTTGTCCCAATATTGGGCGCCGTATTGATGACAACCGCTGTAATTGGGACTGTGGTTTTGTACCGGAGAATTGAGCGGCAGCACGCAGGTTGAGAGTTAGCTTATGTGAAATAGCCGGTGTTGGTCCTCGTTGCAGCACAGATTTCTGGAGGGCCTCCGAGGGCATCGGTCAGCGTTCTGTGAAAGTATTGGTCTCGGCTTGTTGGCCACGGCACCCGCACGGTCAGGGTGCACCTTCTTCGGGAGTTGTCGGAATGAAGTCGAACTTGTAAGTGTCGCCTAGCTGAAAACGAGTCATGTGGACGATCTCCTGGGTATGGCCTCGGAAATGAGACACGGAGTGAAAAATAGCCTGCATTCCAGTGACATCGTTTCCCTGAACTCGCCGAACCCGAAGCAGTGCTTCCACCGAAATGTCAGAGAGAACCACTTTTGCATCTGCCACAGCACTTTCAAGTTGCTGTATTAATTCCGCCTTCAGTGCTGAGTTCCGCTGATCGAACTCTTTTTGTCTTTCGCGGACATCGGCTGCTTCACCAATTCCTGAGACGACCCACTGTCGCACGTTGCCACAAAGATGAAGTATCAGGTTTGCAACACTGTTCATGGATTCCGCAGGACGCCACCAGAGTTGATCGTCGGAAAGTTGGTCCACGCAGTGCCTGATGATCTGCAGCGCACTGTCAAGTTCATCGCAGGCTTCAGTGGCGACTGCACGGTGCAGGCTATCGGGCGTTGCCATCATTCCGCGTTCTCCATCTATTCTGTCAAGTGACGCCGCAACGACTCGATAACCGCTACCAGGCAGATCGTCGAGTACGCACCTTGCCGCTACGGATTTTGGATCCTACCTCATGGGATTCGCGGTGGCCGTATGGATACTGGTTTGGCGGCATTCAGGACACTGCCTCTGGCTGGAAACCATTGGTAAAGACGGCTGGCAAGGAAGATCGAGAGGTTGCACAGAGGGCACTGCTGTTTGTTGATCGCCAGGGAGCGTGCAGCCATGGACACACTATTGCCGCGCCGGCCGCCGCGGTTCCCTCGAGATTGTTGTTGCACATCGGGCCGCTGCAACTGGGAGTGTCGTGAATTGACCAGTTCATTTTG
>CAZITS010000532.1:0-2512 GCA_964542185.1 uncultured Pirellulaceae bacterium | reverse complement strand
GTTGCACATCGGGCCGCTGCAACTGGGAGTGTCGTGAATTGACCAGTTCATTTTGCCCGGCCATACTGGTCTCAGCTGTGACTCCACTCTCTCCCGATCGAGGTCCGCTATGCGTTTTCTGACTCAAGCTGCGCTGCTCGCCTGGTTTGCCTGGCTGGCGACAGCAGTTCCGTTGACCGCCGCGCAGCCTCCGAACGTGGTACTGGTGATCACTGATGACCAGGGGTATGGAGATGTTGGCGCGCATGGCAACACGATGATTCAGACTCCGCATATGGATGCGATGTTTGCCGAAAGTGTCCGGCTGACGAACTTTCATGTCGACCCCACTTGCTCTCCCACGCGTTCTGCCTTGATGAGCGGTCGCTATTCGACACGTACCGGTGTCTGGCACACGATCATGGGGCGTTCATTAATGAGTGAGCGTGAGGTAACGCTGGCGGAAACATTGAGGGCTAACGGTTACCGCACAGGTATGTTTGGCAAATGGCACCTGGGAGACAACTACCCCTGCCGCCCTCAGGATCAAGGCTTTGACGAGGCCTTCTACCATGGCGGTGGCGGGGTCGGACAGGGGCCTGATTACTGGGGCAACGACTATTTCGACGATACTTACTTTCGACTTGGAAATCCGGAAAAATCGAGTGGGTATTGCACGGACGTATGGTTTACCAACGCGCTGGATTTTATCGAGCGGCACAAGGATGGAGACCAACCGTTTTTTTGTTACCTTTCGACGAATGCACCTCATGGGCCGTACCTGGTCGATGAAAAGTATTCTCAGCCGTATCGCAATATGGGCGTTGGCGCCACGATGGCTCGTTTTTATGGAATGATTACGAACATCGACGAAAATTTAGGGCGATTGCGCAAAGCCCTGCGAGACTGGGAATTGGAACACAATACGATCTTGATTTTCATGACCGATAACGGTTCTGCAGCGGGCTGGCGGGTAGGCAGGAAGGATAAGGCCCGTTGGAGAGGTTTCAATGCGGGCATGCGCGGCGGTAAAGGATCGGAGTATGACGGCGGACACCGCGTACCCTGTTATGTGCACTGGCCCGCGGGCAGTTTGCAGGGTGGGCGCGATGTCGACCAGTTAACGGCACATGTCGACGTGTTGCCCACGATTGTCGACCTCTGTCAGTTACAGCGGCCTGCCGGCCCTGCAGGCGATGGTGTCAGCCTGAAAGCGATCTTGAGCGGAAATCGTGAGTCATTACGAGACCGGACACTCTTTGTTCACTCACAGCGTCTGCCTACGCCACGGAAATGGCGCAAAAGCGCGGTGATGACAGAGCGGTGGAGGCTCGTCAATGGAAAAGAACTGTTTGATATTCAGGCAGATCCTGGCCAAAGAACTAATGTGGCACAAGGGCATCCAGCGGTAGTTGAACAACTGGTCGCTGCGTATGACGGCTGGTGGGATAGTTTGAAACCAGCTTTTGCTGATCCAGTGCGCATTCATTTGGGAAGCCCGGCAGAACCAAGGGCACAGCTCCATCCGCACGATTGGCATGTGACCGATCAGTCGCAGTCGGCCTGGCATCAGAACCACGTGCGGTCCGGACATTTGGGTAACGGCTACTGGGAGGTCAATATCGGGCAGCAGGCACGCTACCGCATTGAATTGCGGCGCTGGCCAGACCATCTCAACCAGTCGATTGAAGCGACCGCGGCGAGAATCCAGTTTGGGGAGCAAGAGCTACGGAAATCTGTTGCGGAAGACGCGACGCATGTCGCGTTCGAGCTGGAAGTCCCAGAGGGACCCGCCAGGTTGCAGACCTGGTTGACGTTGGCAAATGGAAAGCAACGCGGTGCGTTTTTTGTCTACGTAACGAAGTTAAAGTGAACCCGGATCGGACTTCCGCAGCTAAGTGAGACCCTGCCAGGTCTCCGAAGATTTGGCTGCGGCGCGTCGAAATGCGGACCGGATTTCGGCAACCGCTGCGGACGGTAAGGGCCCCTTTAACGCCGCCGTAATATTGGCAAGTGCGTGTGTTGTTCGCGTGGTCCCAATGATGGCGGTGTGCACGCCCGGTTGCGCCAGAGTAAATCGCAGCGCAATTTCCGGCCAGCTGGAGTCGGCCGACTCTGCGAATCCGAGATCGTGGGCCGCTAGATCCATCTCCGACCAGCGCTCCGTGTATTTGCGAGCGTATTCACTGTAAAAGCCTGGTTGATCGTTGAGTGGCTTCCAGGCAGCGTTCGCAATGGGGCGTTTCGCGAGTACGCCCAGGCCGGCGTCAATTGCCTGGGGCAACACCACGTCAATGTTTGCCTGGTCGCAGATGTTGACGGAGGTTTCGATCACTGACAGTTCAGGTAGACTGGCAGCGTACGCGACTGCCTCGTTGTCGCCAGAGTATCCGGCGAATCGAATCTTGCCGGCATCACGCGCTGCGAGCAACGCGGCAATGACATCGCCCTTTTGAAGGATCTCCAGACCGCACGAATGAAGTAGCATCACGTCCAGGTAGTCGGTCTGCAGACGTTGCAGAGACCGATCGAT
>CAZITS010000531.1:0-4614 GCA_964542185.1 uncultured Pirellulaceae bacterium | reverse complement strand
GCAGATGCGACCCTGCCACTGGTGACAGCAATCACCCTCGCTCTGCAGCGCCTCGCGGAAGACTTGCTCGAGCGTCAACAACGGCTGGACGCGCTCGGTAAAGGACGAAAAGCGGATCAGAGCGACCCCTATCAGGACGAGGTCGAACAGATTCAGGCGGACTTGGAAACAGATTCCAAGCAGCTGGAAACCTATGTCGAAGAGCTGCGTGAACTGGGTGCCGAACCTAAGGGCCTGGCAGAAGGCCTGGTCGATTTTCCAGCCATGATTGATGGTCGTATCGTGTACTTGTGCTGGAAGCTGGGTGAGAGCGAAATCCGCCACTGGCACGAGATCGACGCAGGCTTCTCCAGTCGGCAACCGCTGGTAGAAGAGGTCGGCGCTGGCCAGTCTGAAGCGCACGGTCAGGATTTCCACGAGGAAGGCTAACGTCCGAGCGACGCAATTGCCCCTCGTTGTCGATCATTTTCTCATGCAGGGCTCCGCCAACCTGCTGCGATTGGAGCCGGACTACCTCCGCATATTGGGCTCATTCCGCAGCGGCCGCGCGAGCAGACTTCCACCCGGCCCTCGGCTGATGCGGGGCAAGCCACGTCCGGCAGCCCCTGGTCCGCACCCGGCACCTGCCCCGATTTGCTCCCCGCAGAGCCACCACGGGGATCTTGCAAAGTCCTTGCGGCTGTTTACAATTCGGTACTGCGTAGTGTCTTACGTGCTTTTCCGATTCCGCTGGCCGCGCCCCGCGCGGGGCCGTTTCCCCGTCAGGTCCGCAACCTGACCGGTACGAGAAACCGCATGCCTTCGAATCCCCTGGCCATTGTTGCCTACTTGTCCTTGTTTGCCGGCGTCGGCTTGGTCTTCCTCTTCGCCAATCTGCTGGTCGGCCGGTTTGTCCGCCCTGCCAATCCACATCAGGAAAAACTCGAAGTCTACGAGTGCGGCGAACCTTCTATCGGATCGAGCTTTGTCCAATTCGACCTGCGTTTCTACGTAGTCGCCTTGCTCTTCATCATCTTCGATGTGGAAGTTGCGTTCTTCTTTCCATGGGCGACGGTCTTCGGCAAAGCCACCAACCTGGCCAACCAAGACAACACCGTGGCCGTGGCAACTGCGGATGTCCAGGGCAGCGGTCCACGCCCTTCGGAACTGACAACGAATACCGAGTATTTGTATCGAGAAATGGGGATTCGCAACACGGCGCTCCCGCTCACCGTGCAAGCCTCCGCGACGGACGCGAATACGAAGGTAAGAGATTCGTTCAGCACGCTGGCCAAGTTCACACTGATTGACATCGGTATTTTTTTTGCGGTGCTGATTGTCGGCTTCTTTTACGTCTGGAAACGGGGCGATCTGGATTGGGTCAGGGCAGTCAGCGAAGAACGTGCTTTGCCAAATTCACGTAGTGACGCTTCCCCATCAGCTGCTCAAGAACCTGTGCTATCGCCTTAGCTGTCGCCCCCACGGCCTTCGTCCCCCACAAAGCGCATCTGGAACCCTTCCCTGTTTGATCGAAAGCAATGAGCGAACACAACCTCTACGAAACGCTGCAAGCGAAGTTTGGTGACCAGATTGCCGGCGCGAACCTGGAGGCGCTCGATGAATGGATTGAAGTCACGGCGGCAGGGCTGGTTGACGTGTGCCACTTCCTCAAGCACGACCCCGACTGGCAGTTCAATCTGCTGAACTGCATCACGGTGGTTGACTATTTCGAACCCGACCCCAAGAAAGCGGCCAAGGCCGGCTGGGAACCGCACCTGGAAGTTGTCTACCACTTGTCCAGCACCGAGCAGAAAAATGCCGATGGGTCCTGCTTTAACGTCGTACTGAAAGTGATGACACCGCGTTGGAAAGACGATCAGGAAGGTCAACTACCTGAGGTTCCCAGCGTCGCCAGTGTCTGGCGCACGGCCGACTGGCACGAGCGCGAGACCTACGATCTGTCGGGGGTGATGTTTACGGACCACCCAGACTTGCGGCGGATTCTCTGCCCGGAAGACTGGGAAGGACATCCACTACGTAAAGACTATGAAATGCCGTTGGAGTACCACGGCATTCGAGGCCGTTAACCTCCCGCAACAACATTCACCTGATTTCCCAACACTTTTTTTGGCGTCATCACTATGGCCGCGTCAGTTGCAGATCAACGTGTCATCGAATTCGATGTGCGCACCGATGAAATGCTCATCAACATGGGACCGCAGCATCCCAGTACGCACGGCGTGCTGCGGCTCGTCCTGCGGACCGATGGGGAAGTCGTTTCCGAAGTGGAGCCGCACCTTGGATACTTGCATCGCTGCGCGGAAAAAATCGGTGAAAATCTGACGCCGCGGCAGTGGGTGCCCTACACCGATCGCATGGACTATCTGGCCGGAATGAATATGAACCTCGGCTGGGCCCTGTGTGTCGAGAAACTCCTCGAACACAAGCTTTCGGACAAAGCCAAACACTTGCGCGTCATCATTGCGGAAATGGGACGGATCGCCAGCCATCTGGTCGGGATGGGTGCGTACGGACTGGACCTGGGCACTTTCAGTCCCTTCCTGTACGCCTTTCGTGAACGCGAAAAAATCCTGGACTTGTTCGAAGAGGCCTGCGGCGCCCGGCTGACTTACAGCTATTTGACACCGGGTGGTGCCACGGCCGACCTGCCGGAAGGCTGGCTGGACAAATGTTCTGCCTTCCTGGATCAGTTTGAACCCGTCATCCAGGAATACCACGCACTGTTGACCACCAACTCCATCTTCATCAAACGCACCGCCAACATCGGCATCATGAACGCCGAAATGGTCACGGATTACGGTTGCACAGGACCTGTGCTACGCGGTAGCGGCGTGGATCATGACCTGCGCCGTGACGGCGAAGAAATTTATACCGAGATGTACGACGACTACGCCTTCGAGGTCGTGGTCCAGAAAGATGGCCACTACCCGCGGGACCACAAATATCCCCCGGTCCCCAAGGAAGCCGTCCTGGGCGATTGCTGGCATCGCTTCTATGTCAGAATGCTGGAAGTCGTGCAAGCGATCGATCTCGTGCGGCAGGCCATTGAACGCTACCGCAGCGCCGACGGCGACTGGGGAATCCCCATCAAACTCACTCAAAAACTACCGAAAGGCGAAGTCTACCTGGAAACCGAGGCTCCGCGCGGCCAAATGGGCTTTTATCTGGTCAGCGATGGCAATTCGATTCCACGCCGGGTACGTGCACGCAGCAGCTGTTTTTGTAACCTGTCCGTCACCTCAGATGTCTGTCGTGGGGCTCTGCTGGCCGATGTGCCGGCAATCGTTGGCTCACTCGATGTGGTGATGGGCGAAATTGACCGTTAACACCACCCCGCCGGGCGGGGACTTGAGCTGCTCGCTGCGTGTCGAGCGGCTGTGGCCCCCAACAGGCAAAACTACCCCGATTTTCCATCCCCCAGGCTGTCAACGAGACCACTTGGTTTTCCCCTGGGGTACTTGCCGAACCTAACTACTTTGTGCCATATTCCACGCTCTTTATAGGCTCGCCCTGCCAATTCTCTCGTGTCGAACCGACCGTGAGAGCCAAGGGGCACTTTGATGGCCATCTCTGGTGCAATCACCCAGGGACAGCCCAGGAAACGTAAGTTGTGCAGACGACGCTAGTTGACTTGCTGACAGATGTAGGGCTCCCGGAGCCCTGGGCGCACGTCATTCGCGCCCTGGTGCCCTGTGTGCTCATTATCCATCTGGTGGCGGTCGGCGCGCTGGTCTTCATTTGGCTGGAGCGCAAGGTCTCCGGACGAATTCAGGATCGACTCGGCCCCACCCGTGTCGGTGGTCGTTTTGGCTGGCTGCAAACACTGGCTGACGGCATCAAGCTGATCGCCAAAGAAGACATTACCCCAGGCGAGGCAGACGCGATGCTGTTCCGCATTGCGCCGTATGTAAGTTTTGCCGCCAGTTTTGCCGCCTGGCTGGCGATGCCCTTCGCCGTCGGATGGTCCGGCCTGGACATGAACGTCGCCGTCTTCTTTGTCCTGGCGGTGCTTGGCCTGGAAGTCTTCGGAGTGATTCTGGCTGGCTATGCATCCGGGTCGAAATGGTCTCTGTTTGGCGCCATGCGAGAAGCGGCCCAAGTCGTCAGTTACGAAGTCCCGTTGGGATTGTGCGTGGTGATTCCCGTCTTCATCTGCGGCACGATGAATCTGACCACGATTGGTGAAATGCAACGTGGCTTTGCTACCAACTGGTTGATTTTCCACGATCCGTTCACATTTTGCGTATTCTGGGTCTACATCACCTGTGGCGTGGCAAGTGTCAATCGGGCCCCGTTTGACCTGGCTGAAGCAGAGAGTGAACTGGTCGCCGGATTCCACACCGAGTACTCCGGTCTCCGCTGGAGCTTCTTTTTCATGGCCGAATACGGTTCCATGCTGTTGGTCAGCGCGCTGGCCGTCATCCTCTTCCTGGGGGCCTGGCATGGACCGATTCCAATCTTCAGTCAAGGTTTGGGATGGACCGTTTCCGCTATGAAGCAGGTGCACGTTATGGAGCAGGCACAGTTGCTTGCTGCGAATAAAGACTACGTTGTGAAGGCGTTCCAACTGTCCACTGCTAACCAGATCCAGATCTACCTGGCCAGTCTCGCCGG
>CAZITS010000530.1:0-4620 GCA_964542185.1 uncultured Pirellulaceae bacterium | reverse complement strand
TGTCAGCGTAATTGACGCAGTAGCTGGATCGCACGATACTCAGCGCGGCGGACCAATTCTCCGCGCACGCCATGCGCAGTCTTCATTTGATTCCATTGAGGAATTCATTCTATGTCTGCATTTGCACACAGGGTCCAGCGGGCGCTGACAGTACCGATGCTGTGCGGAGTGCTGCTCTTCTGGCAACACGCTCCTCTCGTCGCCTACCAGCAAGACCGGCCTGATTCCAACGCGACGTTACCACAGGGCGCAGTGTCGGATTCTGGACTGGCTGCACTTGAGGTGGCGCCAGGGGACGAAGACCGGGATCGTCTTTTTCAGCTCCTGGAAGGTGCTCGGATCCTGGCGGAGAGCGGAGCCGGCTACGAAGCGGCGCGGGTGCTCGCCGGACTGGCACTGCAGGCCGGTCACCAGGATCCCGGGCGTGAAGCGTTACAGCTACTGGAATCATGGGGGCTCTCGATCGCTGCCGTCCGCAGCGGCCAGCCGGCGGCACTCAACGTGCGCATTTCCCAGTCCATTCAAGAATCCCAGCGCGACGACATACTTCCGCTGCATGTTCGCAATTTGATTACCATGCAGCGTTTTGATCAGGCCGCCCGTGTGGTGCGAAGTTCGCTTGAGGGTCAGAAACCTGGCCGGGTAGAAGACCGCTGGCGTGAGCTGTTTGAGCGGTACCGGGTACCACTTTCGCTACTGCGTGCTGATCACGACATTGCCGAGCTTAGCCGCGCGTTGCAGCGTGGCCAGTCGCGCAGGCGGTTGTTGCAGCAGGCCCGCGTTTTGCAGGTCTTTGACCCGCAGGCGGGGGAGTTGGCACGCCAGCTGGCCAGGCGTATGGAACCTCGGCGGCCAGCAGAAGAGTGGCGAGAACGGAATGCTTTTGCGCGGCTGGTCGATCGAGATCGTGGGAGCCGCGACCGGACGGAAGACGGACCCACGCTGGAGGAACTGGCAGAGCATGCCTTGCATTACGCCGAGGAGTTATCTGGACGCAGTCCCGAAGCAACTCAGATTCTGACACGACTGGCCTTGGCCGCAGCGCCCCAATTGAAGGCTCGCCAGCAACGTCGCGACGTCGCCAGGGTGAAGCCGAATCCCACTCGGCTTGTGGGGCGCCGTAGGCCGCGCCCGGAGCGTGACGCCGGTGACAGTCTGTTTGCAGATACCGGCCAGCAGATACACTCCTACCAACTCCAGCTCAGTGACGAATCGCTGAAATTACTGCGGGATGAACCGAAGAAGTATGTCGAGGCGACGTTTCGTGCCGGGAATGATGTGTACCGCAGGGTCGGTGTGCGGCTCAAGGGGAGCTGGGGCAGCTTTCGCATGCTGGACGGGCAGTCCAAGGCCGCCTTTACCATCAAGTTCAACGCCTTCGAGAAAAAGCAGCGATTCCACGGCCTGCGGCGGATCGTGCTCAACAACGCGGTCCAGGATCCAAGCTACCTGAACGAGCACATTTGCTACGGCCTGTTCCGTGATGCGGGTATTCCTGCTCCGCGGACGGCCTACGCACATCTCACGGTCAACGACGATCCCTATGGCCTGTACATTCAGGTTGAAGCCGTGACCAGGGATTTTCTGAGACGCTGGTTTTCTGATCAACGCGGCAATCTTTACGAAGGTCCCCGTGATGTTGTCGAGTGGAGAGAACTGGACCTCGATACCAACCAGGAAAATGAAAACCGCGCCGACCTGCGGCGTTTGGCGGAGACGATTGAGGAGGCGGACGACAACGCACCCTGGAGAGCGTTGGCGGAGTGTGTCTCGGTCGACGATTTTGCCTTGTTTCTCGCGCTCGAACAATTTGTCGGGCACTTTGACGGCTATACGCAAACCAACAACTACCGTATCTACAACGACCCCGCGCAGCAGAAATTCCACTTTTTTCCGCATGGTGCCGACCAGGTATTCGAGGATCTGACCTCCGGTATCTTCAGCGAGCAGCGCGGCATTCTCGGCCGCGCCCTGCTGCAAACCGAACAGGGCAAGCAACATTATCTGCGAGCCGTCCAGTTCATCGCAGACGAGATCTGGGACGAAGACCTGCTACGTGAACGGGTGTCCGATGCGTATCGGGTAATTCAGCCGTACCTGCTGGCGCGAGAGGGAAAGGAGCTGCGCGATTCACGGGAATTTGAAGAAGGTGTCCAGCGGAAGCTACGGTTTCTTTCCTTGCGCCGTTACGCGGTACTGGGGCACCTGAACAGGATTCGATCCGCCGGGTCATGGCGGGTGCGTGTTGAACACGAACGCTTGCCGTCGTTCCTGTACCGTAGTCATCAGGACTGGTAAGGTCAGCCGGTTTTTCCCGCGATCGTAGCCGCGATTCGTAGGCTAGGGCACAGCGGCTGCCGCTGCGCTGAGGTCACGATGGGTCCAGGTGCCGTCGAAGTGAAGTTCGTGCAGATGACCATCCCTGCCGCGGTAGACGTAGTATCGCGATTTGCCTGTTGCCGAGACAAACCCAGCGGGTTCTCCAGCAGCAACAGGGGCTGCTGACAATTCGGTCAGGTCGGTGACGGGCCATGCTCCGCCGGTGACGGCTACTTCCTGAATGTGTCCTGCAGTGTTTCGATACGCCAGAAAATAGAATTTTCGTTCGGCATCGTGGATCACGCAGGGATCTCCGGCAACCTGGTTGGCGGGGCCGCCGATTTGCTCTAAACGCCAGAAAGAGTCGCCGACGTCCGAGGACCGTAGCAAAGCGTTGGGCGGGCGGTCTACCTTCAGGTCGCGGACGATGTGGTGGAAGAGAAACGGCTGGCGAATCGGCCATTTCTCTGCGGCTCTGAAGATGACGTAGCGTCGCTCGCCGGGATTGAAGGCGAGCGGCCGTCCTCGAGACGGCACACGCTTGATCAGTCGCGGAGTCCAGATTCTTTTCGCTTCCAGCGGATTGGAATTGAGGGTGAGTTCGCAAGGGTTACCGAAGCGTGTTCGATAAGTAACATGCAGCTTGTCACCTGTCTTTGAGATCGCGACCTCGCTGGCGGGCAAGGGAGCGGCAGGCAGCGGATGGTGACGCCACTGCCCATCAAACCAGATTTCGCGCCCTCGTTGATTGTGATCGACGTAGGCGATGTGGGGTACACCCTGGAAAACCGCCGCCGTCGGATCGCAACCGGCTACCGGAATCTTCAATTGTGCGGTGAGGTTGGTATGGCGCCAGGGCTCTGTGGCCGATTCCGTGGCAAGCCGCGCCAGTTCGTGCAGGTGCCCATGTGTTCCACGGTAGATCACCCGCTGGTCACCGGCCGCAAGGGAGTAGACGCTCGGACGGCCAGCTGCGGGTGGTGCGTTTGCGATCTTGCTGACCGGTGTGTCCTGCCACTGTTGGCCATCAGCGGAGGAAGACAGTTTGCGAAGGTGCCCGCCGGCGTGCCGGTAGATGATGTGGCGACTTCCGTCTGCGGTTTCCAGCACAGCGGCACGATCCTCACCCTCGGCAGCAAACCTGCGTGTGAAGTACTCGTCCGTGTAACGTTGAAATGCTTCGCCGCGTTTTTCCACGAATCGTTCCACATCGGCGATTGTCCTGCGCCAGCGTTCCTTGCCGTATCGGCGTGTCTCGAATTCGTACTCGATGTCGCTGCGAATTGCCTCGGCGTGCCGGCGGAGTTGGGCCAGGACATGCTCTCTGGAGAGTGCGTCGTTCAAGTGTCTGCGGACTTCCGCCTGGTAGTACTTGCAGTAGTCTGCGTTCCCCAGCAGTGCCAGGAAAAGTGACCTGAGCGGTCCAAAGCCGTAGGCAGCGCCACTGTCGATAAAGGCATAGGGATCGTCTCGTTCACGGTAGGGCCCGCCCCAAAAACCCCACTCGGCATCCCAGCAGAGAAAAATCCACTTGCCGTCGGGCACACGACGTGCGGCGTACCAGTTGTTGTGTGGCCAGTCAAAGTTTTGTACCCACAGGTTCAGAATTGCGTAACTGGTAAAGTTCTCGATGTCGACCAGCTGAGCTAATTTCGCGAAGTTGGCGTCGTCGGAGAAGTCGGTCGACCGAACGAGTTCCTTTAAACGGTCCCAGCCTTCTCGGCTGCCGTTGAGCAACGTTTCTCCGGTGTTGATGACGTCGTATTGTCCCGGACCGAGGTGCGAGATGAAGAACTCCTCATCCATTCGTTCACAAACGTTGAAGACACCGTGATCGGTTCCATTAATCAGGAGAACACAATACCAGCCGCGGGAGGCCTGCCCTCCCATGTCGAGGTGCAGGTCTCGGATCACTTGGTCACGAATGTAAGCCCCATGCGAGCGGCCGTCTCCGAAGTTTGCGCGGAAGACCAGCTTGTCGAAATCTTCGGTGTCGGCATTCGGAATGATGGGATGTTCCAAGCGACTATCGCCATAGGCCTTACGAAAGTAAGCACGGTACGACTTCTTTGTTTCCATACCACCACGCCGCCCTGCGCCGCCATGGAGTCGGAGTCCAAAGCCGGTGGCCACCTCTCTTTTTCCAGCCGGATTGAAGACTTCGAAAAATGCGGGCCGCTCGCTGCCCCGTCCACGGCCGGTGCGTTGTAAATGGATATCTTCGAAATCCTGAGGCTTCATCGAGATGGAAACAACTGGCAGTGATGCACGGCGGCCGACGAGATAAGTGGCCGCTTCGAC
>CAZITS010000529.1:0-4634 GCA_964542185.1 uncultured Pirellulaceae bacterium | reverse complement strand
ACTCAACCTCCAGACGAACCAGTTCCGGCCAAACCGGCCGCTTCCGAAAATACCCAATCAGCACCTGCTACATCAGAAACTAGTGAGCCTGAGAACACTGATCCTGAGAACACCGGGCCCGCGCAACATCTGGAAATAAACTCCGGCAATGTCGAAGCCATCTGGAAAAAAGTGCTCTCTCAACTGGAAGACATGACTTCTGACTTTGCACGGTTCTATGACCGAGTCTCGATCTCCGCATCAAATCGCCTAGTCGTTAGCTTTCAAGCCGGGTATAGTTTCAAGAAAGAATCGTGCGAGCGAGTGGATCGCAAGGCGAAAATTGAAAAAACGCTTTCGCAGATCGTTGGCCGCCCGATGCTTGTGGACCTGGCTGTACTGCCAGAGGAAATTCAGGAATCCCCGACGCAGCAACCGAAAAAGTCTCGGCGGCAGCGAATGCGGGAAACCGAAGCGAACCCGCTGGTCAGCAAGGCATTGGAAGTGTTTGACGCCGAAGTCCAACGGGTCGAAGAACCTGCACACAAAAATGCTTCCAGAGATTAGTTCATTCCTGGAGACCGTACCGGTGACCCCACCGGGTGTGCTGCGAGCAAGCACTCGCAGAGACGTTCTCCCGCACCCTTGAGCAATGAATATCTATGTTTCAGAACCTGGGAAATTTGACCTCTCTGCTACGACAAGCGCAGCAAGCTGGCAGCCAAATGGAAGAAATCCAGCAACGCCTGAAATCAGAGCGGGTGACGGGCGCTGCCGGCGCCGGGATGATTGAAATCGAAGCCAATGGTCTGGGTGAAGTGCTGAAAGTGAAAATCGACCCTGCGCTGATCGAAAAGGGAGAAGCGGAAATGATCGAAGATCTGCTTCCAGCAGCCATCAATCAAGTCCAGGTCAAAGCCAAGCAACTGCACATGGATGCTGTCAAGTCACTTACCAATGGCATCAATATTCCAGGATTAAATGAAGCCCTGGACCAGTTTGGCGGCAATCACACATCGGAATCGTAGCCCCTTGGGGTACCTGCTATTGGCTTGCGCTGCACCCCGAAACGAGTGTCAGACAGAGCCACTCTTGAGGGCAAACAGACCACACACGACATGACATTTGGCTTCATGCACACTTGAGGAAACACAATTCGGCATGGCACAACTAAGCGAGTCTGTCGTCAACGTCATTGACCAATTCTCAAAGCTTCCTGGAGTCGGTAGAAAATCGGCGGAACGCCTGGCGTACCATCTACTGCGGGTCAACAAGAGTGAAGCATTGGCGTTGGCAGACGCAATCCGCAATGTCCGCGAAAATGTCCGCTACTGCGAAACTTGTTTTAATTTATCGGAAGCCCCACAGTGCCTCATCTGCCAGGATTCGAAGCGAGATCAGTCGACGCTCTGTGTCGTCGAGCAACCGCAGGACGTCATCTCGCTTGAACAAGCAGGGGTCTTCCAGGGTGTCTACCACGTACTACTCGGGCGAATTGCGCCGCTGGAAGGTGTCGGGCCAGATCAACTGACCATCGAATCGCTCGTTCAGCGCGCTCACAAGGGTAATTTTCAAGAACTGATTATGGCCACAAATCCAACTGTCGAAGGCGATGGCACAGCCTTACACATTTCAAATCTGCTTCAAGAATTACCGATACGAGTGACTAGACTGGCGCGTGGGGTCACGCCTGGATCAATTCTGGAACATACCAACAAAGAAATTCTCGCCGACGCATTATCTGGACGACAACAACTCTAAGGCCGGAAGTGCTGTCCAACCCACTATTTGGCCAACTGCGGACTGCACCTGAACTACAACTCATCTTGTTTCATCACCATGCCCTGCTATTTTCCAGAAGTCCGCTCTATCCTTCTTTTTTGATATCACGACCTTCTTCATTTCCCCTTTCCTGCTTTCGAACACTCGCTTCATTCTTCAGGGTTTCTCTTTTTCGGATTCGTACCAATGCGTCTCTCGATGGGTACCGAGCTACGACAGGTCCAAAAACAGGTCCTGTCACCCACGATGATCCAGCGCATGGAAATCCTGCAGCTGCCTGTGATGGCGCTGCAACAGCGAATTGAACAAGAGATGAACGAGAACCCTTTATTGGAAGTCACGGAAGAAACGGAAACTACCGAAGCAGAAGCTGGAGAAGATCTTGACGAACCGGAAACTGTCAATGACCAGGAAGAAGAACTGGTCGTAGAAGACAATTCGGACAACGCCTCGGATTTTGAACGCCTCCTGGAGCTAAACCGCGAGGTGCCCGATCATTTCGATGAACCGCCTCGCAAGAGCGCTAACCAGTTGGATGAGGAATCTTCCCGTCGACACGACACCATGGCCAATGCCATCGAGCGACCAACTTCCCTCAATGACTTTCTGCTCAGCCAACTTGGTGAACTCCGAATCGATGAAGCATGTTTTAGAATGTGCATGCGAATCGTCTCTGCCCTGGATGCCGACGATGGTGGCAGACTCAACAGCAGCCTCGAAGACCTGTTACCCGCAGACGCATCACCTGAGGAGCTGGCACTCGCGCAGCGCGCTCTTGAAATTGTGCAGTCGCTTGAGCCGCAAGGAATCGCTGCACGCGATCTGCGTGAATGTTTATTGCTGCAGCTGACTGAAAACATGCCCTTCTACGACGAGGTCAAGGCGCTTGTTTCAGATCACCTCGACGACTTGCACCACAACCGCATGCCACTGATCAAAAAGAAGACGGGGTTTTCACTGAGTCGGATCCAAAACGCCAAAGATCAGCTGAAGCGATTGAACCCAAAACCTGCAGCAGCCTGGATGGACAACGTCGTCCCTACGGTTACCCCCGACGTCGTTGTCGAACGACGTGACGACGGGAGCTACCGCGTCATCCTGGAGGACACCTTCATCCCGCAGTTGAGAATCAGCAACTACTACCGCGAACGGTTGAGCAGCGGGACCGCCACTCCCGAAGAAGTGGAGTACATTCGCAAGAAAGTGAACGCGGCCCAATGGCTCATCGATTCGGTTAAACAACGTCGTCAAACACTAACCCGGGTTGCCCAGGCGATTGTTGATCATCAAACCAATTACCTGGAAAATGGGCCTGACTTCATTGAACCGCTAAGAATGCAACAAATTGCAGACAAAGTCGGGGTTCACGTCACCACCGTCAGCCGAGCCGTTGACGACAAGTGGCTGGAAACCCCACGCGGCATTCTGCCCTTGCGACAGTTCTTTGTTGGAGGCAGTCAAAATGATGACGGCGAAGACGTTGCCTGGGATCGAATCCGGATTAAATTGCAGGAACTCGTCGACAACGAAAATAAACAGAAGCCCTACAGTGACGACGACCTGGTCAAACAGTTAAAACAACATGGCATGAATGTGGCACGGCGCACAGTAACAAAATACCGTCAAAAAATGGGCATTCCCAGTTCTCGCCAACGTCGAGATTGGACCAACAACTGACGGCAAGTCAACGTGTGGTATACAGGAGAGATCACTGCAGGCAGGAAACCTACCGCTGGGAAACACTCTCTTCATTTGTATGCCAAAGCCATGCGTGAAATACCCTAACCTCAAACAGGCGGTAGAGTGGCAGACTTGACTGAAATCCTGCCAATGTTGACGGCCATGGCGCTGTTGATTGCAGCTTCGGCATTTTTTTCTGCCAGCGAGGCTGCCCTTTTTTACCTGCGCCGGGAAGACCGACTTCGCCTCCGCGCGGGAAATCGCGCACAACAACTAGTCGACCGGCTACTGGAAGATCCTGACCGCGTACTCTCGGCAGTTCTGTTCTGGAACCTGGTTGTGAACCTGGCCTACTTCGCATTGGCCTCAATCGCCGGATTCAAGCTCTCCCCTTCGGCCTCCGTGTTTTTCGCGGCAGGGGCGTTGCTTAGCATTATTTTCTTCAGTGAAATGCTGCCCAAAAGTGTGGCCGTTTTGATTGCTCCCAATCTCGCCAGCCTCGTGAGCATCCCGCTGGCCGTAATGATTCGCATTCTCGACCCGGTGATGCCGGCAATGCGAACGATCAATATGCTTTCGCAACGTATGATCTGGCCGCGATTCAAGGAAGAAGCGTACCTCGAAGTTGCCGACCTTGAGCGTGCGATTGAACTATCGACATCGGACGCAAATCTGGCCCGACAGGAACGAGAGGCGTTACGCAACATCGTCCAACTATCAGAAATCCGGGCCGACGAATGGATGCGACCGCGAAATCAGTTCCGCACTTTTCAGGCACCGGTATCCATTGACCAACTCGACAGCCAGTTAACCCCGAGTGGCTACCTGCTGATTTCCGAAGACGGCGAAGAAGAAATCGGTTCTGCGGTCAATCTGAAAACGCTGTTCGATGTGCCTCAAGAGCACCTGGAATACCACGCGCAGCCAGTGACACACGTCCCCTGGTGCGCAACCGTCGCAGATGCTCTGGAGAAAATGCAACGTGGTGACCGCCCTGTCTCGGTTGTTGTAAACGAATTTGGTGAAGCGATCGGGATCCTCACTCTCGATGACATCATTGAAACCGTATTCAGTCAGCAACCGACACGTAGCGGCCGACTCCTGAATCAACAGGCTGTCGAAGAAATCAGCCCCGGGTGCTGGCGCGTGGTCGGAATCACCAGTCTGCGCCGACTCTCTCGGTACCTCGGCTT
>CAZITS010000528.1:0-4640 GCA_964542185.1 uncultured Pirellulaceae bacterium | reverse complement strand
TGATCGCGGCCTTTGTTATTGTTGATTTTGGGTGTACGGCCAAACTCACCGGTCATCAGGACCAGCGTCCGATCGAGCATGCCGCGACTCTTCAGGTCTGAGATCAGTGCCGAGTAGGTCTGGTCCACGTGGGGTGCCTGGACTTCTTGCAGTTTCTTGAAGTTGTCGGAGTGGTTGTCGAAGCCGTGTTTGTTGATCGGATGCTCGCGCCAATTGACCTGTACGAAACGAACGCCTGCCGAAACGAGCCGCCGGGCCATCAAGGCACCTTGGCCAAACAGATGTTTGCCATAGCGTTCGCGGGTGTGGTCGGTTTCCTGGGACAGATCGAATGCCTGACGCGCCGCGGGGCTATTGACGATCGCGAAGGCACGTTCGTAGGAAGCATCCAGCGACGTGGCTTCATCGCTGGAGACGGGCGCTTCCAGCGAGCGGACCAGGTCGAACAGGCGTCTCCGCTGGGCGGAACGCGCTGGCGACACGTTGACGGGAGGTCTCAGCCGGGCAATCTTGTCGAGCGGCTGCTGGGGGTCGGCGATGCGGAATGGCGAGTACGAATTGCCCAGGAATCCGCCGTCCTGGCCTTGTGGTGTGATCGGCTGGTCGATCAGACGCGGGCCGACTGCGACACTGCCCAGCTTGTTGCGATCGCCGCCGAATTTACTGATGGTAGCGCCCATGTTGGGCCATTCGCTGCCACGGATGATCTGGTTTCCGGTCATCATGTAATGCGCGGCGCGCGGGTGCTCGATTTCGGTATGGGTCACGCTGCGAACCAGCGTATATTGATCCGCGATGCGCGCGGTCTGTGGCAGCAATTCACCGATTTGGATCCCCGGTACGCTGGTGTCGATCGGTTGGTAGGGGCCGCGGACTTCCTGACGGGATTCGGGCTTCAGATCCCACATGTCCTGGTGTGGCATACCACCCCACATGAAGAGCAGGATGACCGACAAGTCGTTGTCGCGGTCGGCGGTTCCGGCGGCCTGGGCTTGCAGTAACCCCGGGAGCGAAAGTCCGAGGAAGCCGGCCGAGCCGACCTGCAGCATGTTGCGTCGAGAGAGCTGGCGTGACGGGCGCATGGGATTCTCGATTTTCCTGGTGCTGGGCTCGTGGACCGCCACGGCGGGTGAGCCCCAGCATTAATGGTTGAACAAAAACTCTTTGCCGTTGAACAGGGCCCACAGCAAGTCTTCAAAGTACTGGCGTCGCAAGGCGGCGTCGTTTTCGGGAACACCGGCCAATACCGCCGCGACCTCCCGAGTGCCGGGCAAACGATTCAAGGCACTGAGGTAGAGTGTCTCTAACATGGTTCGGTCGTCCAGCTGCTGCTGGATCAGTCGATTGACGAGGCCGGCATCCGAGACGACACGCTCGTGCAGTTCGTTGCCGTTGAGTAACTCCAGCGCCTGGCCCAGGTTGGGGTCCTGGATCCGTTCGCACTCGCAGGAGGCGCTTCTTCGCAGGGGGCGGCCAAAGGCATCCAGAAACGCAGAAGCGACCTTCGTATCCGGAAGTTGCTGGGCCCGTGTACCCGCCGGCTGTCCGGGGAATTCTTCCGCGATGCCACTGACCTGGCAGATCGCGTCCAGGATCTGTTCCGCAGTCATCCGACGCGGGTAGTAGCGTGAGTAGAACATGGTGTCGAGGCGATTGCCGGCGGTTGGTACAGCGCTCAGCTGGTAGGTGTTGGAAGTGAGAATGGTTCGCATCAAATGCCGCAGCGCGAAGCGATTCTTCACCAGATCGTCCGCCAAGGCGTCGAGCAGTTGCTGGTCGGTGGGCGGATTGGTGAGCCGAAAATCATCCACCGGCTCGACGAGGCCGCGACCCATCAAGTGCCGCCAGACGCGGTTGGCCGTCATCAGGGCAAACTGTCGGTTATCGGGTGAGGTGAGCCAGTCGGCAAACAGTGTGCGGCGCGAGGCGTAGTTCGGTGCAATCGGCTGGGCCGGCTGCGGTTGCAGTTTCCACGGTTCCATGGACGCCGGGCCCTGAACGGTCGCGGCTATCCAGGTGGAGTCATCCAACGCGTCGGTGGTCCATTGGTCCTGGAGCGTCTTGCTGACTTTCCAGCTGGCGTCGGTGCCGAGGAGGGTTGAGCTGTGGTCTGCCTGGACGATCTCGACCCAGGCCAACAGGCCGCCTGGTCCGGCGTTGTTGACCGTTTCAATGGCGATGACGTTTCTGCCTTGCTTCAGCAAGGGCGTCAGGTCATGGCGTTTGATCTCGGTGTGCGTGCCGCCGGCGCCAAGCGATTGGCCGTTGACGTGCAAAGTCATCTGGTCATCGGCGGCGGAATAAATCTGCGCAGCCAGCGGCGGCGCGGTCAGTTGCAGCACACGGCGGAAATAGCGTGGTGTTTTGACTTCGGCTTGTTTGGCCGCATCGGGAGCATCCCAGATCCAGTGCGAGGTTTCCCAGAGCGTGCGGCGGGTGGGCGTCTGTTTCAGTTCCACGCCGTCCAGCGTGCGCGGCAAAACGATGCCGCGTTTGGGGTGCGGGACTTCGTGGAGACCATGGTCGGTGATCAGCGTCTCCGGACCGTCCGACTTTCCTGCCGGACGGCTGGCGCGGACGCGACTGAAAAAACTCCCCAGCCCATAATAGTCGTCCTGCGTCCAGCGGTCCTTGGGGTGATCATGGCAGCGTGCGCATTGAATCCGATAACCCAGGAATGTCTGGGCGACTGTCTCCGAGATGTTGAGGTGCCAGTTCTGTGTGCCCCCAGCGCGGTAGAGCCGAACGTAGTTGGCCGGTCCGTTCTGGGCGGCATCGCCCGCGCCGGAAACCAGGGAGTGCACAAAAGTATCAAAGGGGACATTATTGCTTAACGACTCGCGCAGGTATTGATTGAAAGGCTGGATTCCTTCTCCGCCCAGCCACTCGCTGCTGGTGCGGAAGATGTCGCCCAGTTTGGTGACCCACAAGTCGACGAATTCGGGGCTCTCCAGTAACTCGTAGATCAAGGCGTCGCGTTTACCGGGATTCGGGTCGGCCAGGAAACGTCGTACCCGCTCTGGTGACGGTAAGGTCCCGCTGACATCCAGGTAGACGCGGCGGAGGAACGTGGCGTCGCCCGCTTGGGGCGACGGCCAGAGTCGTAGCCGCTGCCATTGCCGAATCACAATCTCATCGATGTAGTTGCGGTGGGACAGTTGCGCGTAGGAGTAATCGTTGGTGGCCGATCCGTAGGGTACCTCGACAATCGCTGCGATGAATTTGCCTTGGAAGTTGACGCTGATCGCCGCTTTCCCTTTGCCGATCGCGGTAACCACGCCTTGCTGGTCGGCGGAGGCCACTGTCGAGTCGTTTGTATCGAACCGGCACCAGCGCGTGACATCACGTCGTGATCCGTCTGTATAGGTTGCTTGGATAGCGAGTGGCTGGTGTTGGCCTTGCTCCAGCGACAGGGCTTCGCTGGCGGCCGCGAATTGGAGTTGGGTGATTTGAGGGTCGGTGTCGGCAGGTCCGGTAGCATGTTGCGCGACCCAGTCACGCAGGATCCGCCAGGTTTCGGAGTTCGTTTTGAGCGCATGGCCACCACGATGCGGCACACGCATGGTTGGTTTGAGTAGCAGCAGACTTTCCTCCGGGCGGAGCAGGTCGAGACGACGCCCGCTCCCATCACGGGCGATGGCGAGATAATCGGCCGCCGGATCGGAGCCTCGCAGCGAGAGCTTGAAGCCGCCCTTGCCCACTCGCGCCGCGTGGCACGCCCCGCGATTGCAACCGGCCTTGGTGAGTGCCGGAATCACATCATTGACAAAGGACCACCGCGCCGCGGGTTCCTCTGCAGAAGCGGATACAACCAGGCAGGCTGCCAGGAGGCCGGCCAGCTGCGTCGATACGATACGTGAATGGGGAATGGACAAGTCGGGCCTGTGGAGATAGTGAGTGGCGACAGGGAGCGGAAGCGAGGTCAATGCCTGTTCGCCGGTCATTGTAACATACGTGGCACAGCCGGCGTACATGGATCTGCGGTCGCAGACCTGCTGCACGATCCGGTCAGGACCGTTGGCGCTCGTTATTTGACGGTGATTCCATAGCGGTAATGGATATAGTCGATGAGTGTTTTCTGGTACATCGGACCGCCGGCCGGTGCGCCGTACATCACACCGGTGACCGTACTCCAGTTGTGCATGCCGAACCTGCCGATGCCAGTCCCCAGGACTTTTCCCACATCACATACGCGCGACATCAGCCAGGGGGTATCGGGGGCGCCCCGGAAGCCCAGCCGAACGTGTTTCTCATCGAGACACTGAATCAGCATTCGCAGCGGTTTGTGGGCCATAATCGACTCGGGCAGCGGCTGGTCGAATTCAATCGGCACCAGTGACTTTCGAAACAGCGTATGCCGGCCAGATTGCGGGACGTTTTGCACCCCTGGTGTCCAGCCGCCGCGTTGTTTTCCCTGGTCATCGATCACAATGAAATTCATGAAGAAGTTCCAGGGAATGGTGTCGTCGGGCGCAATGAAGCTGACTTCGATTTCCCACGGGGGTGGGTAGTGTTTCAGGTCGAGCTGGGAACCACCGGCCACACCGAACCCGGTGCCCAGTCCAGGGCCTGGTAATTTGAGCATCAGGTAACCCGGATGCGAGTGCGTGTCCATCAAGGTGCATTGTTCCTGGACCTGC
>CAZITS010000527.1:0-4640 GCA_964542185.1 uncultured Pirellulaceae bacterium | reverse complement strand
ATCGATCGACAGATCCTGGTACTGGAGCAGGAAACCGGCTGTCACCACGAGCAAGTGGAGTCTTGTCGGGGGGCATTGTTGGACGCGGACCGCGCCGTACGGGCGATTGAGAAGTTGCGTCACCGCGAGACAGAGCGGCGCCAACGACAGCAGCAGGAATCCGAAACGGAGCAGCTCGACCAGGCAGGCACCACCAGCTGGTGGGCAAGGTGGGGAGCAGGGGATGCTTAGTCTTGTTTGGGCGGTTGGTTGACCGCAGCTCGAAAGTTTCCGGAAGGGGTGAGTGCACTCTCGCGGCTTCCGTTATCTGGTACGGCGACTGCCCTGGCGGTCCGGTGTTGCGGCAGGGAGTTTGACAAACACGTCGCTGGTCCCTATCGCATGTGCTTTCTCGCCTGCGATGTAGACACGCAACTGACATGCACCACGGGCAGCGGCTGGGACTTCGAGTTTAACGTCGGACGAGCCGGCGGCTATGGCGAACTGCTGGCGCGACCAGGTTGGAAGATTGGCGTCCTGGTAGGTGCGGTCGTAGCGGCTCAATGCTGCGGGAGTTGCGACATAGACCGGGCGTGTGGGAGCTGGATTTCGCATTTGTCCACGGCGACAAACCAGTTCGACACTACACATGCCAGCAATTTCAGAATGGAGTTTCAGTGAGATGAGACCGCCGGACCGAGCCATCGTTGGCGCGTCGATGTGGATGCGATGGGGCTGCCGTATCCGCAGGAGCGGATCACCCAGGAGGTTAATCAGTTGAAGATGTTCCCGGCGTTCGGCAGCCAGCAATTCGGGCGAGCTCGCAAAGGCGACAGCCAACGCATCAAGTAATTGTCGTGTTGTGGCTTGCGATCCGTTGGTCGTCTTGGTTGGCGGTTTTGCCAGAGTGCGTTTTGCATGCAGCAGGATTTGACCCAGCGAGGTGCGACGCTCTTGGAACAATTGATCCATCAGTCCAGTTGCCAATACGGCCATCCCGTAAGGCATCGTGACGCGTGTGCCACCCAGGACCGCCACCGGACCGTTTTTTGCTCTTACCATCACTTCCCCCAGGCATTCCTGTGGGCCATCGAATGCAGCTGTGTAGCAGGCCAGGAAGATAGCGATTGGGGCCGCGTGTCCGGGGGCTAGTCTGGTGACATCTTGTTTGCCAAAAATGTGATAGGAACGCCCGGGAACCTGGACTCGATCAAGAAAAGTACGCTGGCCATGTCCCATATAGATCCAGAACAGGCAGCCCTCGTTAAAGCGTTCTATGACGGCATCGTCAAATCGCGATGGAGCAGGGCAGTAGGGGCTTTGCCAGCTGCCGTACGTCATATGCGTCGCATAGCTATCGGGTACGCCATCGGTAAGGAATTTACGTGTTGTGAGTTCTAAAACGGAATCGACCAGTGACCCAAATCCGCCCACCCCGGCAATCAAATTAATGCGTCTGCGCCATTCGCCATGATCGCTGCTTGTTTCATATTCCAGTATTTTCGTCAGCATATTGCGGAGATGTTCCAGGTTTGCTGCTGGCAAGCGGCCGATCGCCAAATCGGGAAGGTCGTCGTCGTCCAAATCCGCGTACCAGTTGTCCGTGGCAATTTCTGGCTCCGACCCCCAGCGTACATTGACGTAGGCCTTGGCGAGGTGGGTGGGAACGTGGAGCGGGTCGGTTTTTTTTGACACGTCTCCGACGAGCAGGACGTATTGCAACTGCCCCGCTTTTGCCACCTGGCGGATGCTGGCGCGAATCTGCGAAGCCGTACCACTGGGGCGCACTGCGATCCGGTGTCCCTGGGCCTGGCGATGTGTGATCCAGGGACGCATGGCGGGCAGAAAATCGGAGGGACAGATTACCACCGTATCCGCAGACTGCTCTGGCCCAGTGGCACCTGCCAGAACACAGCCCATCAGAAAAGCCAGCATACGGCGGTCTCCCCATACCATGCCCGGAGCGGTTGCCAGGTCTCGCTGATCCAATAGCGTGCCAGGGGTCGCTGGCGGTGCGTTACAACTCGATCGGCCGACCTGTGCGGGGGATTTTAACGTGACGGCTGCGCGGGTCACAAGGTGAAATGCGAGTGCCGTGTCTCGATACCAGTAGCGTGATTGCTTGTCGGTCGCTACGAGATGCGCTGCGACGCGTTCCTGGGTCTGGCGGCCACAGCCAGTTCAATCGCAACTGCAGTGGAGTCGCACGACGCCAGGTCGGGAGCAAGAGCGGGTGAAGGGAATCGAACCCTCGTACCAAGCTTGGGAAGCTTGTGTTCTACCATTGAACTACACCCGCGATGGCAGCGGCTCAACACACCTGGCCGCCCTGGGGCTGTTTTGCCGGTAGAGACGCGACGCGTCTGGCCGTAGTGCCATTTGTTGAGAGCGATGCACAGCTGTGGGCCAGTTTAGCACATCCGCACTCGCTGACTACCACGGCTATAGTTACGGTCGTGTGGGCTGTTCGTCAGCCGGGAACTCCTCTGGCAAATCGATTCAGGCAGGGGAAATCGAGCAAGGGAAATAGCAAGGGAAATGTGGTACAACACGGCGTTGCAGGGATCGTATTAGCGTTGCACGAGGAATCGACCGACATGGCAAATGACACCGCGTTTCAAATGGCCGCATCCAACATTCGCTTTGGCGAGGGGATCACCCGGGAAGTGGGGATGGATTTGCAGGAACTGGGGGCTCGCCGGACCCTGCTGGTGATCGATCCGGCATTGGTTGACTTGGCGACGGGACAGACTGTTCTGGCGGCACTTCGCGAGGCGCAAATCGATTTCGATTGTTTCAGCGAAATTTCTGTGGAACCGACCGATGCCAGTTTTCAGCGCGCGATCGAAGTGGCCACGGCGGGCAATTATGATTCGATCCTGGCTGTTGGCGGAGGTAGCACGCTGGACACTGCCAAGGCAGCGAATTTGTATTCCACTTATCCGGCTCCTTTCCTGGATTATGTTAACGCGCCGATCGGCCGTGGCACGCCGGTGCCGGGTCCATTAAAGCCGTTCATCGCAATTCCCACGACCGCTGGGACGGGAAGTGAAACGACGGGTGTCGCAATCTTTGATTTGGTTGAGAAGAAGGCCAAGACGGGGATCGCAAATCGTTATTTGAAACCTACGTTGGGTTTGATTGACCCCAACAATACCGAGACACTGCCCGGCGCAGTTGCTGCTTCGAGTGGCTTGGATGTGTTGAGTCATGCCCTGGAGTCGTTTACAGCAATCGCCTTTACGATGCGTCCGAAACCTGCCCGTCCAGCTGAACGCCCGGCATATCAGGGCGCTAACCCGATTAGTGACATCTGGGCCTTGCGAGCTCTGGAGATGGTTGACGCATTCTTGCTTCGCGCTGTGCGTGACCCGTCGGATGTAGAGGCGCGCGGACAAATGTTGCTGGCAGCTGCGATTGCAGGGATTGGTTTTGGCAATGCGGGTGTCCATCTTCCCCACGGGATGTCCTATCCAGTGGCGGGTATGGTGCGCGATTTTCAACCTGCCGGATACGAGGTGGATCACCCGATGGTTCCGCATGGCTATTCGGTCATCTTGCACACGCCAGCGGTTGCCCGTTTTACCGCTCCGGCATCCCCGGAGCGTCATTTGCGTGCGGCCCGCGCGTTGGGTGCTACGGTTGACGGTGTGAGACCCGAGAACGCGGGTGATCTGCTTGCCGAGCGGGTGGTTTACTTCATGCGAGAATTGGGGGTGCCAAACGGACTTGAGGCAGTCGGTTATTCCAGCGCCGACATTCCTGCCCTGGTCGAGGGGACTTTGCCCCAGCACCGCGTGACGAAATTGTCGCCGATCCCCGCTGGGGAAGCCGAACTCACCGGACTGTTTGAAGCCTCGATGACGGTATGGGATTAAACGCGTCAGGTGGCCTTTGTTTTCTATTGGCGGTGGCAGCTGCAACTCGTCGCGCAGGACACGCCAGGCAACGTCTGGCCGGGTCAGCTGTGTACACGCGGTTTACCGGGGCTGAGGGGGTTTCCAGAGTGTCAGCGGAGCGTTGACTCGACATCCGGAAATGATGGTTTATACTGGAAATCGAACCCCAGGAGCTGAGTGTTATTATGACGAATGAGCCGAATTTTCCGCCGATGTTTCGTATTGATGTGTCGGCTGATTCGAACAGTCAGGAATGTGCCGAAGACGTTGGTGTTGATGAAGTGATTGTCGCTTTGTTACGACAGCTTGTTGTGGGACAGGAGCGTCAGCAGAAAGTGCTGGAAGATCTGGCACAACAAACTGGCCAGGCTCAGAAACAGCGTGCCCAGGAATTGGGTCAGTGGAAAGAAGCAAACCCGGAGTTAGCACGTAATTGTCGGCGCGCTTCGGAAGCACTGAGCCAGGCACAGTCGCAGTTTTTGTCTAATCTCACCGAGGAAATCGCGGAACAGGCAGATGCCCTGATGGATGGTGAGTTCATGCTCAACGAATTTGTAGACCGTTTTGGTCCGCGACTGGCGCATCTGAACGGCCTCTTGCAGGCGCTTTCCCAGTTGAGCAGTGTTCCCGACGCCCACAATACAGCCTCCTGATTGAGGTGTTGTCTTCCGGGGGAGGTACCGCTCACGCGTGTGCGGGTGGTGTGCGGACCCGCCTCGCAGTCGCGGTTTGCTGCCCCGTCGATTTGCTGGATTCGCTCTA
>CAZITS010000526.1:0-4649 GCA_964542185.1 uncultured Pirellulaceae bacterium | reverse complement strand
CAGTCGAGTCAACGGTCAGGCATTTCCTCAGAAAATTGAACCAACGCAGTTCAACAATATCGGCACGACGTTTGCCAGCCCCTGGAAATTCCAGAACCATGGTGAAAGTGGCATGCCGGTCAGCGAGCTTTTCCCCCACGTCGCCAAACATGTCGACGATCTGGCAGTAATCCGCTCCATGACTTCTGCCTTCTCGGAACACACCAACGCAAACTTTTTCCTGCATACTGGCACGGGCTTTCAGGGCCGGCCTAGCATGGGTGCCTGGATTGGATATGGGTTGGGCAGTGAAGCAGAGGACCTGCCGGCATTCGTAGTCCTCAACGGTGGCTTGATACCATCGGGAGGACTCGACAACTTCAACAATGGTTTCCTGCCCGCGACCTTCCAGGGCTCAATCCTCGGACCTGGTGACCCTCCGGTGGCGTATATTCAAAGATCTGAAGCGACGGCTGCGCTGCAAAAAAACAAGTTATCTCTATTGAACAAACTAGACCGTCGGGCTGCTGATGCGAGAAACGGAGCCGACCAGCTGGAATCTGCAATCGCCAATTACGAACTGGCGTACCGCATGCAATCAGCAATACCTGAACTGACCGACCTGAATCAGGAATCGCAAGAGACCCGTCGCCTGTACGGAATGGAAACTAAATCAAAAGGGACGGCAACTTTCGGCAAGCAGTGCCTGCTCGCACGTCGCATGGTCGAACGAGGCGTTCGGTTCGTCGAATTAACCTGCCCAAGCATAGGACACGACCGCTGGGACCAGCACGTGAACCTGAAACAGGGTCATGCGGACAATGCCCGTGCCATCGACCAGCCGATTGGCGCATTATTGACGGACCTGAAGCACCGAGGCCTGTTTAACGAAACACTCATCGTCTGGTCGGGGGAATTTGGTCGTACACCGTTCGCCCAGGGTTCCAACGGACGCGATCACAATCCCTTCGGATTCAGTGTGTGGCTGACTGGAGGAGGTATCAAGGGCGGTACGGTTCACGGGCAGACCGATGAGTACGGTTACAAAGCGATCGAAAACAAACAGGAAGTCCACGACCTGCACGCCACCATGCTGCACCTGCTGGGAATGGACCACACCAGGATGACGTTTCGTTTCAGTGGGCGTGACATGCGATTGACGGACGTACACGGCCATGTCATCCATGAAATTCTCGCCTAGCCGTTTGGCAAAGTCACCGCTTGAGTATCGCTCCGATACCAGCTCAACAGAACCAGCTGTGGAGACGCTTTCCATGCTGTTATCAATTGAGACCAGATTTGCGTTTTGCCGGTACCGTAAGAAACCGCAACCCACTCTTGGATTGTGTGTACTGGCCGGATTCTTCCTCGCGGTAAACTGCGGCCTTGGGTTACGAGGCGAAGAAAACGGGCTTTACGGCAAATGGCTCATGACGCCACGCTATGCCCGCCAGAGCAAACTCATCCCTGCCTCAGGAAAGCTGGCCGGGACGATTCGAGGTGCCCGGTTTTCCAAACAATCTCCAGACGCCCTGGTGTTTGACGGAAAGCAAGGATTCGTCACGCTGACGGACAATCTCGTCGATGCCCAACTACCTCGCCCGCAACTGGCTGTCGAGGCCTGGGTTCTGGTGGAATCAACGTCCGATTGGGGTGCTTTCGCTTCCGCCATCCAGGACAACGGCGAGTACGAACGAGGTTGGATGCTGGGGTATCGAGGCGCCCGATTCTGTTTTGGACTCGTCAGCAGCAAGAAACAACGCTTGACCTACCTGACCTCCAATACAGAGTTCGCTACCGGAAGCTGGTACTACGTAGCAGCAACCTATGACGGACAAACGATGAATCTGTATGTCGATGGCCAACTCGCCGCCAGCTCGAAAGAGCAGGGAGGGGACATCTTGTATCCGGAACGGGGCCGATTCGGACTCGGCGGCTACCGCGACGATGACGAGTTCTATCCACTCGACGGTCGCATTGCAGAAGTGAGTTTGCACCGAACAGCACTTTCATCACGCGCCATCAACAGTCGTTTTACGACGCGCAAACAGGATTTCCCAGGGATTGTAGCCAGCCGCACCGTGGGGGATGACTGGCCCACATATATGCGCGACGATTTACGATCCGGAATGAGTACCAGTGCGCTCCAGTGGCCTCTCAAATTGGCATGGAACTACCGCGCAGAACATGCCCCCGCTCCGGCATGGCCGCCACCCGCAAAGCAGAACTTCTGGCGGGAAGAGTTCAACTTGCCGGCACGCGTCACCTACGACCGCGCCATGCACGTGGTATCCGATGGGCAGAACGTTGTGTTTGGATCCTCCGCCGACGATCAACTGCATTGCCTCGACCTGAGCACCGGAGTAACACGTTGGGTTTTCTTTGCCGAAGGCCCAATCCGCTTGGCGCCAACCTTGTGGCAGGACCGGGTCTACTTTGGATCGGATGATGGTCACGTCTATTGCCTGTCCGCCCACGAGGGCAGACAGGTCTGGAAATTCCGTGCCGGCCCCCGCGATCGACGGATCCCCGGTAATGGCCGCATCATCTCCGCCTGGCCGGTGCGTAGCGGCGTGATCATCGACGATGGACGGATCCGCTTCGCGGCGGGCCTGTTTCCCAATCAAGGCACCTTCCAGTACCTACTGGACGCGCAAACTGGCAAGCAGTTGGCCTCCGGAAAAATTACTTTCTCACCACAAGGATATATGACAAAACGTGGCAATGCATTGGCAATTGCGCAGGGGCGGGGACCCCAGGCACACCTGGCAAAACTTCAGCGAGCCGGCAAACCACTCCCCATGCCGTCAGGAAATTGGACCGAACAATACCCGTACTCCTTTGTCGGTGCCGCAAATAGCTGGATCGCTGGTGGTGCCGGGCGAGTGGCAGCGTTCGACTCCGCTTCCGGCGAAGAAATCTGGAGTGCCCGTGTTCAAGGAAGAGCCTACGGGTTAGCGGTCACCGCAGGACGCCTGCTGGTCAGCACAGACCGTGGAAACATCTATTGCTTCGCGCCTCCAGCACCTGGTCCCGCCACCGATATTCCTCCCGAGCCATCACAACGCGCCCCAGACTCCGATCCCACAGGACCTGTGTCACAATTGGCACAACGTCTTGTGGAATCCACCGGGGTAGACATCGGCTACGCGTTATTACTGGGCAGTGGCAATAGCCGGCTGGCCGGAGAGTTGGCTCGCCGAACCCGACTCCGCATCGTCGCTGTCAACCCTGACAACGAACAGGTCGACCAGGCGCGCCAGTATCTCGCCGACAAAGGCCACTATGGACAAGTAGCCATCCATCGTGGCGGGCTTTCGTCGTTGCCTTACGGTTCGGCCCTGTTCAACCTCGTGGTCTATGTGGCCTCCCCCACACAGGCTTTAGTACCTGCTGCAACCAAGAAAGAAATCCTGCGCGTTCTGCATCCCAATTCAACTGCAGTGCTGACAGACCAGACAGGCACAACATGGGTGGAACTACACCGCCCTGCGGTGCCGGGTACTGGCGACTGGACACACATGTATGCCAATCCAGCGAACACTTCATGTAGCCTGGATGAACGCGTGACCGATCAATTGCAGTTGCAGTGGTTCGGTCCACCAGGGCCACGAGACATGGTGGATCGTCACCATCGCACCGTCCCTCCACTTGTCTGCGACGGTCGACTTTTCATCCCTGGAGACAATCGTGTTATTGGCGTCGACGCGTACAACGGCAGCCTGCTGTGGAATGTCGAAGTCGCCGATTCGCGACGCATTGGTGCCCTGCGAGACGCGGGCAGCATGGTCGCTACCGAGGATTATCTTTATGTGCTCGCCCGAGATCGCTGCTATGGACTCAACACCCAGACCGGAGCCTCCGAGCGTAATTTTTCCGCCCCCCTCTCCGCCGACGGCCAATTACGATACTGGGGCTATGTGGCGCGCGTCGGTGATCGTTTGTTCGGGAGCACCACGCGACCTGGCGCCTCACGAACGGAACAGTCGCGGCAGACCATTGATGAAACCTATTACGACCACATCCCCATCGTCACCAGTGACCGCCTTTTCGCGAGGCACCGCCAGAGCGGTGAGTTGCTATGGGATTACACCCCCACCACCGGTGCCATTCTCAACCCAACCATCACGATGGCCAAGGACCGATTGTTCTTTGTACAAAGCAATATTGCCTCTACGCTGAATGAAAAGACCGGCAGGTCCAAGTTGCCCGCATTACTGAAAGAGGCCGCGACACTCGTGGCAATTGACGCGACATCGGGGCAGGTGGCCTGGAAAAGAAACATTGACCTGAGTTCCATTGAACATCACCTGTATTTGTCCTACGCAGCAAACCGGCTGATCGCTGTTGGCACCCGCAATCAGGGTAGTGGAAAACAAGGACGTGTGTGGTATGACGTCCATTGCTATAGCGCGCGCGATGGAATGCCTCAATGGCAAACCACCCAGAATCAACAACAAGCCACGGGTGGTAGCCATGGCGAGCAGGATCATCATCCTGTCATCGTAGGCAAGACGGTCTACGTCGAGCCGTATGCCTATGACCTGGCCAGCGGCCAACAGTTGCAACACTGGAACCTGCGCCGTGGCGGACATGGTTGCGGGGCCATGTCCGCATCCGCATCGACTTGTTTTTTCCGCGCGGGAAACCCCGCTCTCTGCAATTTGAGC
>CAZITS010000525.1:0-4650 GCA_964542185.1 uncultured Pirellulaceae bacterium | reverse complement strand
CATGTCGCGTTTAACCGATGGACCAGCGGCCGGCTGCGCGATCCTCTCTGCCGGTATCAATGCCTGATTCTCAGTCACGCTACCGGGCGTCTTCCAGCGATTCGCTGGCTGATAGAGACAGATCTGCGAATTGCCCTCCACCGTGGACCCATCGTATGACAAGCGGTTGTCAGCACTAAATAAAGCTCCGCTCATCGCACTCGCGGTGGCCAGTGCCAGCCAATCAACCTCCGCAACTCCGACCTCCAAATGGACCGCGTGCTGCTGCCCTAGTGTCCGCAAGCCAGAAATCAATCTCAGATCGAATCGAGAGCTGACAAAACTCAGACCGCGCAAACCCTCAATCTGACAGAGCGGCGCAACCTCGCGCAATCGCAGTGGGGGATGCACCTGGCAGGTTTCCAGATTCATCTTGCACAATAAGTCCAGCGCCTCTGGCCCCACGATTGCGCCTTTCAGTACAAGACGTTTCATCTGAATGGTACTGACCGCCCGTAACTTCTCGGCGTCGATTTGCAGGTCCTCGAGCTGCAAGACCTGAAGGTCCGGCAGCTGCGCAAATTGCCGCAAACCGAGCGCCGTCACCCGTGGACAACACAGTTTCAAAGACGTGAGTGGCATTTTCGCCAGCGGTCGCAGGCCATTATCCGTGAGAGAATCGCCTGCCAACTCCAAACGCTGCAAGCCTAATTCACTAATCGCGGCCAATCCTGCTCTGGTAACGTTCGGACAATCGGTAATCGTCAACACCTCGATTCCAGGAACCGTCCGCAACCAATGCAAATCCTCATCCGAAATTGCCGGGCCTGAAAAATGGACCGTGATCGTACTGGCCGTCGCGATCACTCGTCGTCCCTTGAGGTCATCCACCTGGCAGTGCTGCAAACCGGGTAGAGTCAATACAGGTACCAGTGACTCAGGACGTCGCGGAATCCCGAGCAACCGCAAACGCCTCAAGCCGGACGTCTCGCGGAGTGCAGCCAGTAACTGGGAATCCGTGCCCTGATATCCACTCACGCGTAACTCGCGCAAAACACTTAATTCAGACAACATGCGCAAATCGCGAACAGTCGCCTGTTGTAAATCGGCATGACGCACTGGACGACCTTCCCAGGCACGTGACCATTGCCAGCGATGCGGTACGATGAAACGGATCTTTCCGGACCGTTGGGAAACCACTTCTTGCAGGTGCCAGTTCCGATCAACATGCCATCCCACTAGCCAGCTCAAAGCCAGAAACGGCAAGGTCAACAAAAGACGCAAGCCCGACCCAGCAGCCCGCGTACGGACACAACGGACAGGCATCCCGGATCCTTGAAACCCATACATGACAACACACAACTGTGCTGCAGCAAGAAGTCCCAGGGCACCCCAAATAGCCGGTACGGAAAGAACTCCGGACACCACACCAAAGCGATGGAGTAACCCTGCTACCGGAACGCCGACCGCGACCGCCACGGCAATTCGACACACGAACCAGAACGCTAGCCGACCGTAGCCAAAGGTGACCACGCAACCAGTCAATGCGCCGACCAGGATGCCTGGCACCGGGCCACTGGCCGCCAGCGCCAGGCCACCACTAGCGGCTGCCATCAAAATACCGATCGGGCGATTCAATAATCGCGTTCCAATCGAGGCAAACACGACTGCAACTACCATCGCGACCAGGCAGCCTGCTGCCACTGCCACCCAGCTCGTATCCTGGTGCCAACGGTGATGAACCTGGTTTTCTTCCAGCCAGCGAACCGCCAGGGACCCCAACGCAACAAAACCAAAGCCAACCACTGCCGCGATTCTTCGCGATCCAAAAGTTGGCTGGTTTTCTGTGATCACAGGCAGCATCCTGAAAACCGGTTCGCAGTTGCGAGCGTGTGGGTGCGCAAATTCTAACGCTCAGGTAACGATTCGTCACGTTGTCGCTCGTTATCGAAGACATGGAATAAGGTTACTGGAGCGTTCGACCCAACTCACACGAGACGTGTTAGAATCTCCGCATCCTTACAATCCTGTCCTCTCTCCTGTTCGAGCTTCATGCTGAAAGGATCGCGTCCGCGCGAAGCCCCCACATGCCCGCTACCGCACAACAGCAACGCGTCATCGAAGCGGAAGATCTGCTACGTTTTGAACTGGTCTTCGATCCGCAAATCTCTCCATCCGGACGCCGCGCCGTTTTTGGTGTGAAAAAGGTCGGTTCCCAGAACAACTACCAGACCCAATTACACGTCACGGATCTCGAGGAAGGTACTTCCAGGCCCTTTACCCATGGAGAAAAAGATCACTCTCCGCGCTGGAGCCCAGATGGGCAGCAGATCGCTTTTGTCGGCACCCGCAGCGAGCAACAGCCACAAATCTACTTGATCCCTGCGCAAGGCGGCGAAGCACGCGCGCTAACACGGTTTCCCGAAGGCTCGATCGGGAAGTTCTGCTGGTCGCCCCAGGGACAGTACCTGGCGGTCGCGTTTCGCATCACCGCCGCGGAATGGACGCGAGAGGCAGTCGAGCAGCGCGAAACGACAGGAGCCAGCGAACCCCCGAAGGAAATCGACCAGCTCTGGTACCGACTGGATGGTGACGGCTACTTCCAGCAACAACGCTATGGATTGTATCTGGTCGACATCGAAACGGGTGAACACCAGTTACTTTACAACAAGGACCGATTGGGGGAATTCACTTTCGATTTCTCACCATCCGGTACGAAACTAGCGATTACTACCAACCGCGATCGTCGCGCTTTACTACGCCCTTGGAAGGATGAACTGGCAATCCTCGATCTGCCGGGCGGCAAACTCACTTCGCTGAAAGGTCTCCCCGCAGGCCCCAAAGGGGAAGTTCGCTGGTCCCCGGATGGTCAGTGGCTGGCATTCGCTGGGCGGGCGGGCCGCGAGGGCAGTTATAGCGTCGAAAACCTGGAACTCTATATACACCACCTCCAATCAGGACACACTCAGAGCCTGACCGGAGAAACCGATATATGCCTGCTGGCGGTGCCCATCACAGACACCGCCGAAGCGGAATTCGCACCGTCACTGCAATTCAGCCGAGATAGCAAACGTGTGTTCATGAATATCGGTCGAGAGGGAGCCATGCATATTGCTTCCGTCCCGGTCCGAGGTGGCAAAGTGACCTTCCATACTTCCGGTCCCTACCACTATGACCTGGGCAATGTTGCGAACCAGCGAGATCGGGTCATCCTGACACGCCAAAGTGGGACGAGTCTGGCTGATGTTTTTGTCACGACCACTCGTCCTGCACGCTGGAGTCCCAAACGGGTCACCGATTTGAACGGCTCACTCTTCTCTAGCTTGCTAGTCGCCCAACCGGAATCGCATTGGGTCACCGCCGCGGATGGCCATCGAACGCAAATCTGGGTACTCAAACCACCGCGTTCGCGGAACAGGAAATTCCCCGCGATCCTGGAGATCCACGGCGGCCCGCACGCCCAATACGGAGTCGATTTCTTTCATGAATTCCAACTACTGGCAGCCGCCGGGTACATTGTCGTCTACGGCAATCCGCGAGGCAGCAAAGGTTATGGCCGTGATCACTGTGCGGCGATTAAAGGAGACTGGGGTAGCGCGGATTGGCTCGACATCCAGAGCATTCTCAAATTCATGAAACAGCAACCCGATATCGATCACCGCTATCTGGGTGTCATGGGAGGCAGTTATGGCGGCTACATGACCAACTGGGTCTGTGGGCATTGCGATGATTTTACCGCCGCCATATCCGATCGTTGTGTCAGCAACCTCGTCAGTATGTCAGGGAACAGCGACTTTCCACTGGCGGAGGATGTTTACTTCCCGGGAAACGGCTGGGATCGTACCGAAACGCGGTGGGCACAGAGCCCGATGGCATATCTTGGGCAGGCCAAAACACCCACACTGATCATCCACAGCGAGGGCGACTTGCGCTGCAATATCGAACAGTCGGAACAGGTTTTTACCGCGTTGCAGCTACGCGGTATCCCCAGTCGTTTTGTACGTTACCCGCGTTCGACCAGCCATGGCATGAGTCGTAACGGCCCGCCCGATCTGAGGCTACACCGCCTGGGGGAAATCCTCAGCTGGTGGAAAAAATACCTGCACGCCTAGCAGGCGCACTCCAAGCAGTTGCAGGCTGGGGAAACCCACCCGGGCTATTTTTGCTCGGCCGCTGCGAGTTGCCCACTCTTGGCTGGCGGTACATCAGCCACTAGCAGCTTTGAGGCGGCATCACATGACAACGTGGTTTCGCCACCACTAACAATAACCGTAAGTACATTCGCTTCTGGGCGAGTGGATGCAAGTTCTCCGGTCGCGCCGAGTTGCAACCCCGAATCACTCAGGTAACGGAGAAACGCCGGGGATTGGTCAAGCACGCGAACCAGCTGGAATGGCTGCCCCACCTGCCACTGCACCAGGCTCTGTCGCGTCACCGAATCAACAGTTCCATCTGCCCGCGGTATTGGGTCACCATGAGGGTCACTGCTCGGAAAGCCCAGAAACTGGTCTACCCGGTCAACCAGAAAGTCACTGATCGCGTGCTCCATGTTTTCCGCCTCGTCGTGCACCTCATCCCAGGACAGCCCCAGGGTCTGCACGAGAAACAGTTCGATGAGTCGATGCCGGCGGAGAACGCGCAAGGCCAGGGTTTACCCGAGGCTGTCAGACG
>CAZITS010000524.1:0-4657 GCA_964542185.1 uncultured Pirellulaceae bacterium | reverse complement strand
TGGCCGGGGGTGGGACAGAGCGTGTGATGGGTTGGAACGCCCAATGCTGACGCTCCTCTGCTTTGACGAGGGAAACCGGTGGAGGCGACGTCACTGCCTCCTTCGCCTGGCACCCACCGTCGATCCACAACTCAATCAAGCGACGTTCTCTCATAGAGAGTTGCTGGGGAAAATCAGCCGGTGGCATTTCGTTGAAGTTGATACGTTCCAGCAGCACACTCTGGGCGGCCGCACCACGGACAATCGCTGGTCCATTCTGCCCACCACGCAGCATACTTGTCACGGTACGCAAATCGAGTTCCGCCTCCTGCTTCTCCCCATGGCAGGAAAAACAGGCGCGCGCCAGGATGGGCCGCACTGCGGACTCAAAAATCACCGGAGGACTACCCTGCGCATAATGCGCCGCGACGCGGGACTCGGGCAGCACCGAATCATAGAACGCGATCTCATCGAGCTCTCCGACGAAAAACTGAATCCGAGGCTGCTGCGGCAAATCGTACAGCAGCGCTCCGATCGAAAGAGGCGTCCCCGTAGTATCCCTGGGTTGCCCTTCAATACGTTTCTCCGCGTCCAGGCGTCCATTGATGTAGAGTCTGGTGTTGTTGCCCGTCAGTTTGGCATCAAAAGTAACCACGACATGCGTAAACACATCTTCGTCCAGCCGGGACGCCTGATCCAAATGCCCATCGGCGATCCCGAATCGAAGTCGCCCTGATTTGGCAGCGTCCTGGAAATAAACAACGTAGTAATTGCAGTTGGTACGCGTAAATTCACCTTTGGAAATAAAGCACTGCGTTCTCTCGCCACCGGCCGTGGGCCGAATCCAAAACTCGATCGAAATTGCGGTGTGGAAGTCGAGGAGGTCCGGGTGGGCAGTCGCCTCGACGAATGAGGTACCGCTGAAGCGGGCTGAGTGATTGGGTGCAGCGTCCGCTGTACGCAACGCGCCAGGCACCGCCTGGACCAGGTCGTGCATGGCCGTCGCAGGCGTTCCGCGCGACGCGGTGGCAGCGTCGTGCAGTGGGGTGCCCGCCGGCTCCTCAAAACGAAAATACGAAATCGGCTGATCTCGTAACACAGACGCTGCGTAGTCGGCGCCCCACAACGGCGCCACTGCAAAGAGCAAAGCACCGGCAAACAGAAGCGTGGCTGTTTGCTTATGGAGTTGACCCAGCATAGGTGAGCTGCCTGCAAAATGGAAAATGAAAGATTTCTGCATGACCTCCATGCTCACGCATCACCGTAACAAAATCAACAAATGCGTCCAACCAAGCCGAGCACGGCGGAAACGGTGTAATCCTGCCATCGACGCATCTCCCCATTTGTCTCCACTCCATCGGCGGGATAGACTGCAGCCAGCTTCCCCGTCAGGAAAATGAAGCCGGAAAATCATATCCTGCCGTAAACACTGCCTTATTTATCTGTATCCTGGAGACCACCCGATGATCCGCTGCTTGACACTGTCCACACTGACCGTACTGCTGACGTTGAGTGTCCAGGCTGCAGACGACCCTCAACACGCCCCCGCCGAACCCGACGGGATGCAACAGATCTTTAACGGGAAAGATCTCACGGGCTGGGACGGTGATCCGCGACTCTGGTCGGTCAAGGACGGCGTTATTCACGGCGAAACGACCGCCGACACGCGGGCCAACGGCAACACTTTTATCATCTGGACCGCGGGGAAAACCAAGGATTTTGAGCTACGGCTTTCGTTCCGTTGCAATGCCACCAACAACTCGGGAATTCAATACCGTTCCCAACGCGTCACCGGTGACAACAACCGTAACAAGTGGATCGTACGCGGCTACCAACACGAGATTCGCAATGAGACCAAACTGCCCAGTGTGGCCGGATTCATTTATGACGAAGGGGGACTGGCAGGCGGCCGGGGTCGCACCTGTCTGGTCGGCGAACAAGCCACCTGGGGCGAAGAGGGCAAGCAGGTAACCGGTACGCTGATCGATGCAGCCGGTTTTGAAAAGCTGTTCAAGCTGGATGATTGGAATGATGTCGTGATCATCGCCAAAGGAAATCACATCCAGCACTACATGAACAACCGCTTGATTCTGGACTTCCAGGATGGCCACAAGAAAGCACTGCTGGATGGCATCCTGGCCTTCCAATTGCACGCGGGCAACCCGATGTGGGTGGACTTCAAGAACGTCCGCATCCGCGACCTTGCCGCAACCAGCACGAGCAGCTCCTCGTCCACCGAACCGCGGCGTCCCTTGCGACGTCTGGCTCAAGGAATCCGGCAGTTACTGCTGGGAGACTGAACACAGATCGAGACCGGTTGAAACAGACGCGGCAGCGCGGCCAGCAGGAACTGGCGTGCTGTGCCTTTCCATCCCCACAGCCACCAGTATGCCTCTGTCCACTCGCACCCTAATCCGGCTCTGTTGGCTGCCCCTGATTTTCTGGTTGCACAGTGGGCTGTGCGGAGCTGAAAAAGTTTCACTGCGCGCGCCGGTGGGCGGTGAATCCTGGTCGGCTGGCAGCGTCCACGTAATTCGCTGGGACGCCACGCACATTGGCCAGGACCCTGCCGTCCAGGCCGACTTTTCCGAAGACGGTGGCACCAGCTGGAATGCTATCTCCACCGGTACGCTCTCCCTGACCGCAGGTACGCTGCGCTGGAACGTACCAGACCGCGTCACCGAGCGTTGTCTCATTCGGATCCGCAACCCGGGCAGCGGGGCGGTGGCCATCAACCTGCGACCGTTTCAAATCACTCCCTCCCAGGCAGTCCCCAATTATCAGTGGACCAATGTCACCCACCAGGCACCCTACGCGCCGCGCGATGGCGCAGGGGCACTCACCTTTCAAAACCGGATGTTCCTGCTGGGTGGCTGGCATCCAGGGAACAAGCAGGATTTCCCGAGAATCTGCAATAACGAAGTCTGGCGTTCCAACAATGGCAAAGACTGGCAGCGTATCAAGCCCAACACGTTTCGCGATCCAACCTTCGATGCGACCGCAGACTGGGAGGGACGACACACGGGTGGCTACGTCGTGTACCGTGACAAAATGTGGCTGGTCGGTGGTGATGTGAACCAGGGACATTACCAGAGCGACATCTGGAATAGTGCAAACGGCATCGAGTGGACGCTCGTCAACAAGGACGCGAAGCCACCATGGGGAAAACGTGCGCTACACCACACCCTGGTTTTTCGTGACAAGATCTGGTTACTGGGTGGCCAGACGATGCCCGCTTTCGCCCCCTCCAGGGAAATCTTCTATCGCGATATCTGGACCACGGAAGATGGTCTGCGGTGGAGTCCGGTAACACCGCGAGAACCTTACTGGTCCGCGCGGGGAATGATCGGGGGAAGCGTGGTCTTCGGTGGGCGGATGTGGATCCTGGGAGGTGGCACTTACGACACACCACAAACCACAAAGCGAAACTACTACAACGACGTCTGGAGTAGTGCCGATGGAGTGCAGTGGAAGCAACATCTGTCACAGGCGCCATGGCCGCCACGACAATACCATCATGTGACTGTCTACGACGGCCGGATGTGGGTATTGGCCGGCTATCGCGCCGGGGACCGCAACGACGTCTGGTACTCCTCAGACGGCGAAAACTGGTACCGACAGTTCGGCACTCCCTGGCAAGAACGCCACGCGGCGAGTGTGTTTGTGCACGACGGTTCGTTGTGGATGGCTGCCGGTTCTTGCATGCGTCGCGATGTCTGGCGTCTGCAGCGCAGTACCGACCCTGCTTACACCGCACCCGGCGCGCCTGAGGTGCTAGTCACCGTCAACGTGCAACTGCGTGGCATCCAGGACAAACGTGGCCATCTCTTTGACACAAAACACCCTGAGGGTTCACCGGTCGGTTTCCAGATGTTCCAGAAGTTCCCCACCCGAGTGCAAATCTACGCTCAGCAATTTGGCCTCAACTATCTGGATGACCGCGGGCGCAATACGTACGCCGAGATGCGTGTCAAACCAAACGGGGATATTGAATTCGTCCGCTGGCGGGATGGTGGTCACGACAACGTGATCCAGATTACCAATGCCACCCGCCCCCGCTCCATTCGCATCGGCGTCAAGTAAGGACTGCGGTGCCACTTCCTCGATCCTGCGAACCCAGCCAGCAGTGACCGCACCTCCGGACCGCAGCAACGCTCAGATGAGCAATTTGCCCAACACCCGGGCAGGCTCGACCCCGGTGAGCTTCTGCTCCAAGCCCTGGTAAGGGTACGTCAACGACTCGTGATCGATTCCCAGGCAATGCAGGATCGTGGCATTCAGGTCTCGTATGTGGACCGGCTCTTCGACCACGTTGTAGCCAAAATCATCCGTCTTCCCAAGTTGTACTCCACCCTTGATTCCCCCACCTGCCATCCACACGCTGAAACAACGGCCGTGGTGATCGCGCCCATAATTGTCCGGTTTGAGAGCACCTTGCGCATAGACTGTCCGGCCGAATTCCCCCCCCCAGACGACGAGCGTCTCTTCCAGCATGCCGCGCTGTTTGAGATCTTTGAGTAACGCAGCAGACGGCTGATCGACATCTCGACACTGGCCACGAATCGCGGTGGGCAACCCACCGTGCTGGTCCCAGCCGCGATGAAACAGCTGGATAAAGCGGACACCACGCTCGGCCATCCGACGGGCCAGAATACAATTGGCGGCAAAACTACCCGGT
>CAZITS010000523.1:0-4671 GCA_964542185.1 uncultured Pirellulaceae bacterium | reverse complement strand
GCGCATTGCCCAACGCACTCGTCGCAGCGCCGGTCTGCTGGAACGCATCGAGCCCTTCGCGCGCCGCGACAACCGCCTGTTGTCGACGCCCCAACAGCATCAGCAAATCGGCTCGTTGAAAGTGGCTCCACGTCTCCAACGAGCGAATCTGGGCCAGGCGATCATATTCCTCCAGCGCCCGTTCATGCTGACGCAACTCACGATAACATTCCGCTCGCCAACGATAAAAATCCGGATTTTCGGCATCACAGGCGACCGCATTGTCGAGATGGGCAAGTGCCCGCTGTGGATTCCCGTCGAGCTGCTGCTCGCGGCCAGCAGCGGCATGCCAACTCGCCAGCTCCGTGGAAAACTCAGACGTGCCTAGCGTCACATAAGCAACCAGCAGGGCTGCCAGCGCGAGCCACGGCCACTGCGGTAACAAATACCAGGGCAGGGGCCGGCGTTCCGAAAGTTCACTGGGTTGTCTCGATGATTCTGACATCGTTCGGCATTCCTGATTTGTTCCGCATCGCCCGGTCAGCTCGCAGCACCGACACGCGCCGCACCGGCGTCAGCAGGCGGCCCAAACGAGGCGTTCCCGGACAGGGCCGCCAGCCTTCCGGCTCCCCCGGATACGAAAACCTTAATGTGGCGAACTGGAATTATCGGCCCTGCCGGCTGCCTGGCAAGCGGCTACCACCCACATCATAGCCGCGGTGCCCCAGCAAACCAGCAATACCAACAACGTCTTCACCACCAGGCTTGCAACCCCGCCGCGAGCTTGTCAAGATTGAGCTGCGAGTGGAAACACTGAGAATGGAGTCCGATTGGAATCTGGCTGGAGGAACTCGCCGATGCCACTGTTTGAAGTCGAAACCGACGCGCACATTATTGTGACCTGGGCAGATACGCAAGAAAATGCCCAGGAGGTTGTGCAAGAAGCGTATCCGAGTGACCAGATAGTTCGGATGACTCGCCGGCCACGCGACACTTGGGTCATCTCGAAATCCGCACTTGGGTTACTGGATCAAGAAGGTCCCTGTCAGGTCGCACGAGACTGCCTGGCAAAGGCAAGTGGCGACAAAGTGCACGCAATTCGCCGCTATATGCATGAAACGGGAGTGGACTTGGAAGCTGCCCGTAAAGTCATCGAGTCGAACATGGTGATGGGCTGGTAGTCCCAACGACCAGCAGCAGCGACCGATTCGGCTAACGCGCCCTGGTACCAGACGGCACGCATTACCGTTGTTCAACGGGGGGTCGTAAAACGTGGAGGTCGGCAAGGGACAGGTACACATCCCCCCAAGTGGTTTTGGTGGCGCAACTCCTCCACGACATTCGCAGAACCCGGCAGTCAGACCATCCGAGACCCCATGCAAATTTGTTTGAAATCGACCGGGCTCCACCTGCGCAACTCGATCTTGCGGATCCCCTTCCGCTACGGCTCTGCCTGTCTCACCCGTTGTCCGCAAGCGGTTCTTCAGGTCACGGTTGAAAGCGCCGGAAAAACCCAGGACGGTTACAGCGGTGATTGCCTGCCGCCCAGTTGGTTTGACAAAACCGCAGGGCGTGGCTTTGCCGACCAGATTGACGACATGATCGAGATCATCGGGCAAGCGGCAACGGCATTTCAAGCGTGCTTGAGCACGCCGGGGCCACTCTTTCCCGCCTGGCTGGAAGTCGACCGTACCCTCCACCAACAAACAGCCGAGCGTGGTCTCCCGGAACTCCTGGCGAGCTTTGGCGGCAGCATGGTAGAACGCGCACTGATGGACGCGATCGCGCGGCTGGCGGATGTCAGCTTCTCAGAAGCGGTACGATCCAACTTGTACGCAATCCAACCCGACCTGGTCCACCACCAGCTGGCCGGCTGGACTTTGTCCGATTGGCTCCCAACACAACCCCGGCAGCATGTCTACGTGCGCCACACTGTGGGACTCGCCGATCCCTTGACCGCGGCAGATGTCTCAAGTACTGAGCGACTGGATGATGGTTTTCCGCAAACGCTCGAGCAGTACCTGCAGGATACCGGCATTCGCTACTTGAAAATCAAAGTTGCGAATGAACAAGAACGCGATCTGGAGCGACTGAGGACAATCGCGTCGCTACTAGATCAATTCCGCAGCGAAGACTTCTCGGTAACCCTCGATGGAAATGAACAGTACAAACGGGCGGACGATTTTTTATCCCTGGTCGAAGCGATCCAATCCGACCAGGGACTCCAGACACTGTGGAACAATGTGCTGGTCATCGAGCAACCGCTCGATCGGCGTGTCGCGCTGCAAGCAGAGCACTCCGCAGGACTCCGCGCACTGTCCGCACGTAAACCCGTCATCATCGACGAATCAGACGGAGACAGCCAGGCTTATCCGCAAGCGGTGGAACTGGGCTACCGCGGTGTCAGCAGCAAGAACTGCAAAGGCCCTACCCGCAGCCTGTTGAATGCCGGCTTGACGTGGCTGTACAACAAGCAAGGGACACGGCGCGACTTCTTGATGACCGGAGAAGATCTCTGCTCGGTAGGTGTTATTCCAGTGCAAGCGGATCTTTGCCTGGCGGCCACACTGGGCTTGGATCATGTTGAACGCAACGGACATCATTTCCATCCCGGCCTCACTTATCTCACCGAGGCAGAGCAACAAGCCGCCTGGAAAGCGCACCCAGACTTCTACACCCGGCAAGCGGGGCGTATCGCGCCCCATCTGGTCGATGGGCAATTCAAGATCCAATCACTCCAATGCCCTGGCTTTGGATTCGCGGTAACCCCCGACCTGTCTGCTACGGTGCCGGCAGACGAATGGGATTTTACGTCGCTCGGATTGCCTGCGGAGGGGCGCTGATTCGCGTCACCAGGGCCCGACAGACGTGCCGACCAATGGATGCCCGGCGGCCCCACGGGACCAGCATCTACGGGTCGTTGACACGGCGCGAAACGCGCACACCCTCGGTCGGGGTGGCCGTTGTTTGACGCCCGCGCAATCGCTGCTGCGCATTGACGCGTACCTTGGCAGCCGTGGAACGGAAGCGACTCTGCACGTCCGGTCGAATCTTGATCAGGCGTGGGCACAGCTGCTGCAACCCTGCCCACTGGGTTTCCGCGGCACGTGACACTTCACCAACAAACCGATTGGTTTGCAAAAAATTCCGGTCCGACGCCTTCCCCATGAGCGGATAGAGCGTCTTGGCAACCAGGTCGGCCGCTGGATTGTCCAAACGAGCAAACACATCCAACCGACTGCTAACGTAGATACGTCCCTGATCGGTTTCCGTGAATCCGGTGGAAAGCACAGCCACACAACGGCCCACAATCCGCTGTTTCAACAGGGGCCCTTCGTAATGCCCGACTGCATAATAGACGTGGACATCCTGCGTACCATAAACCAGTTCCAGATTGCCAGTCGTACCTGCACCATCGACGACGCGCATCGTGTAGTCACCGGTCCGCTCCAATTGCAGTTGCGTCACCCCCATCAACTGCCACATGTTGACAATCACCTCGGGGTACCGGGCCAACAAGATGTAGAGGTCAGGATCCGCATCAACGATTTGGATGGGCAACCGACGGTACATGGTGGGATCTTCAATCACTTTGCGAAGCTTCTGGCCCACCGGTGCATGAATCCGGTCAAAGGGAATTGCCCGAATTGCCTCTTGGCGAGAGCGAGAGCTGGAACTTGCCTCTCCCGGCAACTCTTCCGCGTAGCCAGCCACCTGGCCATAAACCGGCAGTGCGCACAGCGCGGTGGCCAGAAACAAGCGCGCTAGTTTGCGTCTGATCCCTTGCCTGGCATCACCGAACAAAGCTGTGTGTCGAAGAAAAACCGCCAAAGCAGAACTCCAGGAGAACCGGCCAAGCCGCCGCTCAGGACACTCGTGTAGAGTTCTTCGACCAATCCAGCCGCCAGTCCCCAGTCTTTTCGGAACCAATAGCATTGCTAGCAGGAACTCTGCGGGTACGCCTGGAGAAAATTCATCGCACCCTGACCTGAACCAGCGGGGGTGGATTCCCAAATCGCGGTGAGATGATCAGAATGGGCAAGCCGTCATCGCCCGGCCTCGCACCAGGCCTCGCACCAGGCCCAGACCCAGAGCAAGCTCTCGGAGACAGTCAACCGATGATTCTGCTGGAATTCAGTATCGCGCCGCTGGACCAAGGGGAAAGTGTCAGCGACCACGTCGCCCGCAGCCTGGAAATTGTGGAGGCCAGCGGATTGGATTACCGTTTCCACGCCATGGGGACGATTGTGGAAGGGGAGATCGACGAGGTTCTCGCGGTCCTCAAGCAATGCCACGAGACGATGGCAGAGCACTGCGATCGGATTACCTGTTCGGCAAAAATGGACTTTCGTCGAGGACACCGGAATCGACTGGAATCCAAAACGGCTAGTGTCGAAACCAAACTGGGCCGCTCTTTAAAGAAATGACTCTAGGCTGGTACCTGTTGTAATGCAAAACACAGACGTGGCCATTATTGGCGGCGGCATTGTCGGATTGGCAACCGCTTTCCAATTGTCCGAGCGGTTTCCCAAGTTGCGCGTGGTGGTCCTGGACAAGGAAGCCAGTGTGGGCGCCCATCAGACGGGACATAACTCGGGTGTATTGCATTCGGGCATCTACTACCGACCAGGGTCTCTCAAGGCACTCAATTGCCGTTCAGGAAAAGAGGCAATGGAGCGATTTTGTGAGCGG
>CAZITS010000522.1:0-4672 GCA_964542185.1 uncultured Pirellulaceae bacterium | reverse complement strand
GACTCTTACTTGCGACTCTTGCTTAAATCTCCGTGACGGAGCACGGCAATCTTACGACTGGCCGGCAGAGCAATCGATTTTCCTGGCACCGCATCGATCCATCCCTGGAGTATAGTAGAGAGTGAGTGGTCTACAGATCACCACGGAAACACTTGTTCACTTGCAAGTCCGCAGACCGAACCAGGAGCCCTCGGATTGACCACACACTCACAGCGAATTCTGGTAACGGGAGGGGCTGGCTTTCTAGGGTCACATCTTTGTGAACGATTGGTCGACGCCGATCACGACGTTATTTGCCTGGATAATTTCTTCACCAGCCAAAAAGCAAACGTCAGCCACTTACTCGAACGGCCCAACTTCGAGTTGATTCGACACGACATCACCGTGCCAATCTGGCTGGAAGTTGACCAGATCTACAACCTCGCCTGTCCGGCAGCACCAGGACATTATCAATTCAATCCAATCAAGACAATCAAAACCTCACTCAGCGGAGCGATTAACGTCCTCGGCATGGCTAAACGCTGCGGCGCCAAAGTTCTCCAGGCATCAACCAGCGAAGTCTACGGCAACCCTACGATACATCCACAACCGGAATCCTACACGGGAAACGTCAACCCGATTGGACCACGGGCGTGTTACGACGAGGGAAAGCGTGCCGCAGAAACACTATTCGCGGATTATCATCGCATGCACCGGACCAACGTCAGGATTGTGAGAATCTTCAATACCTATGGTCCTCGCATGCATCCATTTGATGGCAGAGTTGTTTCCAACTTCATCCGCCAGGCTCTGCGCGGCGAAGACCTGACACTCTTTGGTGACGGTTCACAGACACGGTCCTTCTGCTACCGAGATGACCTAGTCGAAGGTATCATCCGTATGATGGCCGCACCAGATGAGTTGATCGGACCGATCAATCTCGGCAACCCCGGTGAGTTTTCGATGCTTCAGCTCGCGCAAGAAATCCTTGCCCTGACTGAATCTGACTCGCAAATCACCTACCGCCCACTCCCACCGGACGATCCCCAGAAACGCCAGCCCGACATTACGCTTGCCCAACAGCATCTGGACTGGCAGCCGTCTATCCAATTGAGGGAAGGCCTGGAAGCAACAATCCGCTGGTTTCGCTCGATCACTTTTGAAGACTTCCGTCCGCCGACCCCCAATTATTGACGCCCTATTGCCTGCGGCATACCACGATCAAATTTCTCCACAGGAGATCCAAGTGGACAGCCCGGCCTCTGTCGGCAACCCTGTGTACCAGCGCACTTGCTGCGCCTCGCTTTCATGACCTATCTGCTACTGCATACGTTTTTCAGTTCGCTGTTTATCCTTTGGGTTCGCTGGGTACAGCAGCGGGGTGACAACGTACTAGTCGTCGGTGCCGTGAATTACATCACGGCTGCGGTGATCGCCGTCGCCACCTGCGCAATCACTGCACAGCCCACCATGACTCTCGAAGCGATCGCGACCGGCGGCGCCAATGGCCTGTGCTACTTTGTAGCCTATTTCTTTCTGATCGCCGCCATCGCCTGGCAAGGCGCGGCAAATATTGCAGTGATCGGCAGGCTCTCCATCCTGTTACCCATTCTCGTGGGGATCGCTGCATTCGGTGAACGTCCCGGAACAGCGCATCTGACAGGCATCCTTCTGGCCTGTGCCGCATTGATCGTGCTGGGCAAAGGCAGTTCTCCGCTGCAGGACGCAAAACGCCCAGCTGCCGGTTACCTGATTGTGGCTGCCTTTTTCCTGATCGCCGGCAGTTCGCGTGTCATTCAGACGATGTTCAAACATCTCTGTCAGCCATCTGAGCAAACCGTCTTCCTGCTCTGCGCCTTCATGGTTGCAGGGATCTCGGCACTCGGCCTGTTACTCTGGCGGCGCGAAGTACCAACTGGCAAAGAATGGCTACTCGGCGCGGGACTGGGTATCACCAATCTGCTGCAAACCTTGTTCATTCTGAAATCACTCGAATCGCTCCCCGGCTATGTGGTCTTCCCTGTGACTAGCGCTGGCAGCCTGTTATTAACCACACTGGCCGCCGTCTGGTTCCTCAAGGAACGGCTCCGCTTCCACAGTTACGCGGCACTGGCAATAGCAATTGCGGCCTTGGCTTTACTGAGGCCCGCTGCTTGAAACCATAGAGCGACACCTCACCTCAGAAGATTCGATCTGACCGTGCTCGCCCCAGCGAGTTGAGAACTACGCATGTCACCACCCTGGCCAGCCACCCCAGTCTCGGCATATGTTGACCCGAGACAACGCCACTTCTCACTGGGAGACCGTATCGCATGACGCTTGCCGCCCCCCGACTCTTGATCCTGGGAGCGCATCCCGACGACGCCGAGTTTCATGCTGGAGGTCTGGCAACCGTCTATCGATCATTAGGCTATCCGGTCAAGCTGGTATCTGTCACCGATGGTGGAGCTGGCCATCATCAAAAGTCACGCGCTACACTGATCGAAACTCGACGCGATGAGGCCGCTGCATCCGGAGAGATCATAGGTGCGCCGTATGTCACCTGGGACTTCCCAGACGGACATCTCGTAAATTCGCTCGAATTACGAGACCAGATCATTCGAGAAATTCGCACCTATCAACCGGACCTGGTACTGACTCACCGTGTCTGCGATTACCACCCAGACCATCGCGCTGTCGGGCAAGCCGTACAAGATGCATCCTATCTCGTTACGGTGCCACTGGTAGTCCCCGAGGTCGCGCACCTCCCAGCAGACCCGGTGGTAGCATATATGGCTGACCTGTTCACACGACCTTACCCACTGCAGCCTGACATCCTTCTGGACATCGAACCACTCTTGCCTACGATCGTAAAGATGCTCGCCTGCCATCGCTCGCAAGTGTTCGAGTTCTTGCCCTACAACCTGGGTAGCACTGTCGAGGTCCCTGACGATGAAAACGCCAAAATAGCATGGCTCACGGACTGGTTCACTGCACATATCCATCCCAGGGCCGACCACTTCCGCAATGCACTTGTCGATCAGTACGGACCTTCGCGGGGCGCCGCCATCCGGTGGGTCGAAGCGTTTGAAATCAGCGAATATGCTTCCGCGCTCGACAGCGAGGCCCGCCAACGCCTGTTTCCCATTCCCTCGGTCTGACGTGATGCAGGCTGACCGCGATTACCGTTGACCCAAGACAGCCTCAGCGCGCCGGTCCGGCCGGGCATTTTCACGCGCTGACGCTCCGCCGACACCCTGCTACAATGCCAAACTCGCGTCGGCCCGGTGCAAGCCATTGGATTCGCTGCCGCGACAGCCAGCCCGAGGAGTGTGTACGGACTGCCACGCGAAACATAAACGGCTGATTTTTCGGGCGCCGTTACACTCGTTCATGGTGGACATCAATTGGGTCAGCCACGCTTATCTTGTTCAGGCGTTCTCGCGCACCTGCGAGATGCCGTACCAGCGATCCTGCCCTCGCTACTCCAATGTGATTTCGGGAATCTCGCAGCGGAGGTTCGCCGACTAGAGGCAGCTGGCGTCCCAGCGCTGCATCTCGATGTGATGGATGGCCATTTTGTGCCAAATCTGACCTATGGAATGCCACTGGTCGCAAGTTTGCGCGAACTCACTGCCCTGCCGCTCGACGTACATTTAATGATTTCCGATCCGGAACGCTACCTTGACGCATTCCACGCAGCTGGTGCGGACCTCATTACCATTCACATCGAAGCGGTGCCAGAACCCACAGAAGTACTGGAGAAAATTCATCAACTTGGCATGGCCGCTGGCCTGGCCATCAACCCGGAAACATCCGTATCCTCCATCGAGCACTACCTCGATTCGTGTGACATAGTCCTGGTTATGAGTGTTCGGCCGGGATTCGGTGGCCAAACATTCCAGGAAATCGCGTTGAGTAAACTAAGGCGACTTCGACAAATCGGCCCTGAATCGTTATTGTTGGGCGTCGATGGAGGCATCAAGCAGGAAAACATTTCCAGCTGTGGTGAGGCGGGAGGTCAGCTATTCGTCGTGGGATCGGCTATTTTCGGAGAACCCGAATACGACACCGTCATACGGCAATTTGAAGCCCGGGCGAGCTCCTCGTAAGCTCAGGAGTCAGCTGCCACAGTTTAGTGCGGTTGACAACTCACGCCAACTCAACCACGCTGGACGTCTTGCCTCGACAGAACTCGTTCTTGGATGCAATGGTGAGCACAGTACACAGGAATCGCGTACGCCCATCTCGAGGAGCCCACGCGGCCGCGGCCGTGACGATCATTCCATGAAGCGGCAGAAGCGAGGTGTCCCTGAAGGTCTTTGGCAACGTTGCCCCGGTTGCCAAAACGTGATTTTCCGCAAGGAAGCGGAACGGCGACTGAATATCTGTCCAGAATGTGAACACCACTTTTACGTCTCCGCGCAAGAACGCATTCGACAGGTTCTTGATGAGGGCACATTTGAAGAATGGGACCAGGCCCTGGTCCCTACCGACCCCCTTGAATTCAAGGACCGCAAGAAACGTTACAGCGAACGCCTGCAAGCGGAGCAGCTCCGCACAGGTCTTTCTGACGCGGCCGTCACCGGTGCGGGTATGATTCGAGCCCGCCGGGTCGCATTCGGGGTCACAGATTCCGCCTTCATCATGGGCAGCATGGGATCGGTCGTCGGCGAACGACTGACTCGTCTTATTGAACGAGCGGGCCAAGAGC
>CAZITS010000521.1:1597-4677 GCA_964542185.1 uncultured Pirellulaceae bacterium | reverse complement strand
TTCATAGCCAATGTGCGGATTGAGGCTCGTCACCATCGACAGGCTCTGTTCGACAGCTGCGGCACATGCTTCCTGATTCGCTTCCAACCCGTCGGTGCAAAAATCGACAAACGCCCGTGTGACTGCTGCCAGCAACGCAATACTCTCGAGTACCGCGTGGCCCATCACAGGCATCATGATGTTTAATTGGAACTGACCACCTGTGGCACCACTGAATGTGATCGTCTGGTCATTCCCCATAACTCGAGCGGCCACTTGCATCATGCTCTCACACATGACTGGATTGACCTTCCCGGGCATGATCGAACTTCCGGGCTGGCGCGTCGGCAGCTGCAATTCGTAGAATCCACAGCGAGGTCCTGACCCGAGCCAGCGGATGTTGTTGGACAGATTGAACAGGGTCGTCGCAATCGTCTTCAAATGGCCATGGCTCGAAACCAGACCATCGCGTTGTGCGTTCGCCTCAAAATGATCAACCGCCTCAACAAGTGCAATTCCTGTTTCCTGGGCCAGCACGGCGCTGACTCTTGCTCCAAACTCTGGGTGCGTGTTAATTCCCGAACCCACGGCAGTACCCCCAACCGGCAATTCGGCAACCGCTTCGGTCGCTTGTTTTGCACGGGCAACCGAATTTTCGATCTGACGCGCCATCCCCCCAATTTCTTGCCCCAGACGCAAAGGCGTAGCATCCATAAGGTGCGTCCGGCCGATCTTGATCACCTGGTCCCAGGCCTTTGCCTTCTCTGATAAAGAAGCGTGCAACAGCTCCAACGCGGGCATCAGATCATTCTTGATCTCCAGCGCCACCGCGACGTGGATCGCCGTTGGAAAAGTGTCGTTGGTACTCTGTCCCATGTTGACGTGATCGTTGGGGTGTACCACTTTCTCTGTCTGGAAGCGATCTTCACCGAGTATTTCGACAGACCGATTGGAAATCACTTCATTGATGTTCATGTTACTTGAGGTACCGGATCCCGTCTGAAACACGTCAACGGGAAACTCCTTGTCGTGCGCGCCTTCGGCCACTTCACGACAGGCCGCCAGGAGGGCCTCAACCTGTTCGTCACTGAGTGGGTTCTTGCCACTTCCGGTGAGCTTGCCCAGGTCACGATTGGCGATGGCACATGCGTACTTCACCCACCCCATGGCATGAATCAGTGAAGTTGGCAGTGGCCAGCCAGAGATTGGGAAATTCTCAACTGCACGCTGTGTCTGCGCCCCGTAATACGCTTTTTCTGGAACCTGGACTTCCCCCATTGAATCCCGTTCAGTACGCAAAGACATCTCACCCCTCTCTCTACACAGACTAGCGATGATTGGTACGACACTCGACGGTGACGCATGGCGGTGGTGGAACCGAAACACCACCTGGTGACCTGGCAACGGTGCACATGTCACCCGACTACTGCCGGAAATGGCGGACCGCATCTACGCTGACACGCCCGGTCAGCACCAATTCCAGTAAGCCCACAAATCGCTCGCAATCATAACCACAGGACCGCCTCCTACCAAGATGGAACGATGGAATCCGCAGATCTACCTGAACCGTTGGAGCAATCCGTTTGGAGTTCCCATTCAAGAGAAACTGTGGCGCAGATAAGATGGGCAAAGCCCAACCCGCTGTTGGATGGCCGGGTGCACCAAACTCCTCTCGGAACAAACCGTGACCAACCGGATTACCCTTCCCCACAACTTGCAGGTCAGCGGAACCATCCGCCCTCCCGGTTCCAAGAGCATTACCAATCGGGCCCTAGCCTGTGCGGCCATGGCTGATGGTACTACGTCATTGCGTGGAGTCCTGGATAGCGAAGACACACGGTGGATGATTGAAGGCCTGCAGCGACTGGGACTGGAAATCCGCTTCAATCGCGCCAGTCACACGCTGCAAATTTTGGGAACAAGTGGAAAGATTCCATCTCGACAAGCGGAGCTGTTCGCCGGGAATAGTGGTACCACCATCCGATTTCTGACGGCACTGCTGGCAACCGCGACCGGACAATTTCAACTCGATGGGGTAGCTCGTATGCGTCAACGCCCCATCGGCGATCTGGCCAACGCACTCAATCAGCTAGGAACCCGCGTCTGGTGCATCAACGGTAACGATTGTCCTCCGGTTCAGATCGAGTCCACAGGCCTGTCCGGTGGGAGTGCCTCGGTGCGTGGGAATATTTCAAGTCAGTTCCTGAGTGCGCTCTTGATGGCTGCTCCTTATGCGCAAAATCCAGTCGATGTGCACGTCGAGGGAGAACTGGTATCTCAGCCTTATGTGTCGATGACTCTGCAAGTCATGGAGGCTTTTGGAGTCAAGACGATGAACCACGCAATGCAACGTTTTGAAATACAAGCACCTGCTTGCTATCAAGCTCGTGAATACGAAATCGAGCCGGACGCCACAGCCGCCAGTTATTTCCTGGCAGCCGCTGCCATTACGGGCGGCGCTGTGACCGTCGATGGCCTCTCGCGCGACCATAGTTTGCAGGGTGATGTGCAATTTTGTGGCTGTCTGGAACAAATGGGGTGCCAGGTCACTTCAGCAGAGAACCAAATTACGATCCAAGCAAGCGATTTACGTGGTATCGATGTCGACATGAATGGAATTAGCGATACTGTACAAACGCTGGCAGCCGTGGCGCTGTTTGCCAACGGACCAACCTCGATCAGAAATATCGGACACATTCGTCACAAGGAAACGGACCGGATTGGTAATCTGGCAATCGAGTTACGAAAACTAGGCGCACGCGTCGATGAGCACGACGACGGGTTGCGGATTACTCCCGGCCCACTGCGGTCCGCAGAAGTCCAGACCTATGACGACCACCGGATGGCAATGAGCCTTGCCCTTGTCGGCCTACGCGTACCTGACGTCGTGATTCTGGATCCAGAATGCACCGCCAAAACATACCCTGATTATTTTCAGGATCTCCAGGCCTTACTGCACGCCACTTGAAACCAGGTCGACTGCTTCAAAATAGTGTTTGATCCAGCATTCACCCGTACCGGCTTCCACCTCGCTCTGTGCCCCAGCGAATCAGCCAGCCCCCCGGTAAGGCATCACCAGAACACCGTTTGCCAAACGATCA
>CAZITS010000521.1:0-1497 GCA_964542185.1 uncultured Pirellulaceae bacterium | reverse complement strand
GAATCAGCCAGCCCCCCGGTAAGGCATCACCAGAACACCGTTTGCCAAACGATCAGAGCCACCAGAAAAATCGGGCGAGACAAACACCGCCCGCCGGATTTTCTACCCTACCGCTCAAAGAACCCTCGCACCGCGTCAATCACGCGATGCTGGTCAGCGGTCGATAAATCGGGAAAAAGCGGCAGGCGAAGTAACTGATTGCTGACCATCTCCGTGACTGGCAAGGGCCGCGGCGTCTTGCCGACAGCGCGCCCCATCGGAGAGCTGTGCAAGGGCACATAATGAAACACGGAATGGATAGCCTGTTCTCTCAAATACTCCAGCAGATCATCACGCGTCTGCCGGTTGTTCAACAGCAGGTAAAACATGTGGAAGTTGGTTTGGCAATTCTCCGGGACGAGTGGCAACTTCAGATAGCCGGCGGCCTCTAGAGGTGCCAGCTCTGTCCGATATCTCTGGTAGACCGCCTCGCGCCGCGCCGAAATCTTGTCCATTTGCTCTAGCTGACCGTACAAGAATGCCGCGCCCAGCTCGCTGCAGGTGTAGGACGAACCCGTATCAACCCAGGTGTACTTATCCACCTCACCCCGAAAGAACTGCTGACGATCCGTTCCTTTATCACGCAGGATTTCTGCGCGCTTGAAGAAACGGGCGTCGTTAATCGCCAACGCCCCTCCCTCACCACAAATGAAATTCTTGGTCTCATGGAAACTGAATGCCGCCAGGTGCCCAAACGAACCCAATGCGCGTCCTTCCCAGGATGCGTGGACCGCCTGCGCGGCATCTTCCACAACAATCAATTCACGTTGTGCGGCAAATTCAGCAATCGCGTCCATGGCACAGCCAATTCCGGCGTAGTGGACGGGAAAAATCGCCCGCGTGTGTGGACTGACGAGCGATTCAAGCAACGACTCATCCAGATTAAGTGTGTCAGGTCGAATGTCGACAAACACAGGAGTCGCGCCACAACGAACCACCGCGTTGGCCGTCGACACGAAGGTAAAGGAAGGCAACAGGACCTCATCACCTGGCGCTAAGTCACACAACAAGGCAGCCATTTCCAAAGCCGCGGTGCAGGAATTAGTGAGGACGACCTTGGCAATCTGAAAACGCTCTTCGAGCAACGCCGCACAGCGTCTGGCAAACTCACCATCCCCGGCGAGCTTTCCCAGGTCCACAGCCTGACGTACATAATCGAGTTCTTTCCCCGCCAGACACGGTTTATTGAAGGGGATAGAACGTTCCAAAATTGCCTCATGTCGCTGAGGGTGTGAAATGGCAGACCTGTGGGAATCCAGAGCGAATGCACCCGAGGCATTTTCTGCAGAGCATCAAACGAACCGTCCTGCAGGGATCTCCCCTCGGATTCCAGTCCGCTAAGTACCAGGTACGTGCCCAGAGAGTTGAATCACCATTCCATGGCTTGTCTCCTGTGCATACCGCGACTCTCATTCTCCCCCAAGGCCTTTCTACGCGCCAACCCACAACCTGCCTGCG
>CAZITS010000520.1:0-4680 GCA_964542185.1 uncultured Pirellulaceae bacterium | reverse complement strand
AACGACCAAGGGTAATCGCAGCCATAAATCGAACACGGTCAATCTCGACAAAGAGCTCTTCCACATCGGTCAGACGCGCAACCATCGCAGCGGCCAACTTGTCGTCCCGCTTGCCCATCGACAACTTCCCCAACGACCAGATGCCCGCGGCACGCGTTTCCGCACCCAGGTCATAGTTCTTCGGCACACAGCGCCACAACAGGTCTTCCGCCTCCTCATACCCCATCAGGCCAAACGCCTCCAACAGGTAGCAGCACTGCAGATCCTCGGGGCCACCTGGCTCCATCCCACTCGTGGCGCCAGCTCGGACCGCCCGATCCGCTTTGCGGAACATAGCAGGCAGCGCCGTTGGCACGCGCAATTCGCGAAGTGCCCAGGCAGCCGTCACGTACGATTCCGGTCGCGGGAAATCCAACAGTTGCACGAGCCGCCCCGCGGCTCGCTTATGGTCGAGCGCCACCAGCAACAAGATCGCTTGCTGTTGGCCGCGCCAAAAATCAGTTCCCAACATGGCTTCTGCCGCGGCGCGAATGAGCGGATCCAATGCCGCATCAGCCTGGGCTAACTCGACCAACACCGTACGCGCCTGGGTGCGCACTTCAGTGTGATTGTCGTTCATCATTTCTGCGAGTCGATCCACCACAGATTTGTCGGCCTGGTGCGCAATGCTTTGAATCCCCAGCCCGCGTAGTTTCGCATCCGGACTCTCCAACGCCGCCAAACCCGGCTCGATCGCCTTATCAGGGTTGATTTCCATCAACCGTTCCAAGGCAGCAGAGGCTACCACTGGAAGCGGATCCACCGCCAGTTGACCTAGCAGCTCCGAGGTTGCTTGACTCTCGTGCTGGCTCAGCAACTGACTGGCCACCAGACGGTCCACAAGATGGGCGGGGCCTTCTTTTCCAGCAAGCCCACGAGCATCGTCTTCTAAACCCTCGGTATGCAGCCGCGCCAGTGAACGCGCCAACACGAGCCTGGAACTCGCGGCATCTCCATACTGCTGGTCGGCGTCAACCAGCCGTTCTCGAATCGCAGCTGCCGCGTTCTGATCACCACTCATACCTAATCCTTGCGCAGCCAGTTTGAGTCGCTGAGGCAGACAGTTCACATCCTTGATGTTTGTCAGCCAAATCGCACGAATCGGTGCATACCGCCAGCGCGCCAGCGCCGGTTCAACCAACAGGGCCATATCCAAGCTGCCCTCTTTGGTTACGGCAAACAGGGGTTCGGCTGCTTCTTCGATACCCAGTGCGACGAGGGCCCGCGCGCAGGCCAATTGCAAAGCCGGATGCGCGTCCGATTTCTGCAGCGTCTTGATCAGCAGCGAACTACTCTCTGATAACCCCGCCATTCCCTTCTCATGTGCGCGGGTTATGGTCTCAGCCGCCTGCCGCTGAAAATCGGAATCGGGTTGCTGCAGCGCCTCCACCCACAGCGGCAACAACTTGTCCGAAAACACCGGCTCGGTCTCGGTCAAAACCACTTCGGGATCGACATCCATCACTGTCTCTAGTTTGACAAGATCGTCAGCCGATACAGACGGATTCGCGAGCCAGCCAAACAGCAACAGTGGTAGCAATCGATAAAAACCGTGGGCGCGGCGCGCGGCAGACAGTGATTCAAATCCCATAGCTGCTCTCGTGTTTATTGGGGCCGGGCTAATCGCCAGCTCTGCACGCCGAACAAAACCAACAAAACGGCCGACAGAATCCCGGCAAACCACCACGCGTGCGGAATCAGCGAATAGGCCTCAAAACCAGGCGTTTCATTGACGGCCAGCGCTGCCGCCACGGGATTGCAACGCAACACCGTTTCCACGGTCCGTTGACCAAAAGGTGCATCGCGCGCTACCCAGACCAGCATTGTCCCAGCGCAAATCGTCAACAGGACCGCATACGCTACCGTGGTCGCCACCGCTGTTCGACGAAACAGACTGCTCACGGACGCACCAACTGCAACCGCCAGCAAAGCGGTCAATAACTGGCAATTCAACACCTGGATGATCTGTTCTTTCAGCGCCGGCTCGATCGTAAACATGAACCCATAACCAGGCAGTGTGGCGCAAAGAATCAGCAAGACCGGCCAGATGACGCTCATCAACTTCCCGGTGATAATGCGCACTCCACCGAGCGGGGTCATCTGCAACAACTGCCAGCCACCACTTTCGCGTTCAGCACTGATCAAACCCGACGCCAGGCTGGGAGTGATCAACACAATCAACGCGGACTGTAAAACCACCAGGATACTGCCGATTGTTTTTACATCCCAGGCGATCGTTCCGGTCGTTGCCACAAAGGTCAAGCCGAGCGACAGAATTGCACAGCCGAAAAAGATGCGCAGCAGCCAGTTCATGCGACCAAAACGTCGGCAACGAAATTCCTTTACCAGCACAGGATTAACAAGCGGTGGAATTCCGGCTTTGCGTCGATTGGGATCGACAATGAACAGAAAGCGGCGGGCGACTCGCTGCTCGAAATCCAGTTCGTTGGTGATGATGCCCTGGCTACGCGTCCGGTCAAAAATCCGATAATTCAACCGGCTGATCGTCCAGGCAATCGCGCCCAGTGAGACGCACAATGACAGTATCACAAAGCGCAACAGGGTGCTGGAACTGGAAATCAATCCTTGGCCACCTACATCGGTTTGCCCGAGCACCTGCATCACCGCTGGGACAGGTGAAAGATTGCGGAGCCAGTCGGCCAACAAGGGCAAAGTACCTGCCTGTCCTTGCAGGAAGTAGTGGGGACCCAGGCTGACCACCGCCATGACCAGGATCAAAAAGTATGTATTCTTGAGTGCCGTATCAGTCGATTTGGCGATAGAACTGATCAGGAGTGCCAGTGTCGTATACTCGAGAACTATCAACAGCAGTACGCCATACAGCGCCAGCAGACCACTGGTCAGCGAAATTCCCCCCATCGCAAAACAAGCGGCGGCACCCGGCAAGCTGGTGACCAGTACCAACAACACAAATCCGCTCACGCCAAAAAACTTGCCGATGTAGATCTGTGCCACCGGCATTGGCGAATTCAACACCAGCAGTAAAGTACCCTGCGTCCGTTCGCGGACGATCGAAGTGGCTGGAAAGGCCGGTGCCATCAGTACGAGCGTGGTCAACAGACCATAGCCAAACACGCGAAATACCTGCTGGGACAAGGCACCGGAGAGATCAACTTGATCCCCCGCGGGCCAACGGAAAACGACCAGGAGCGAAAATACAATCGCCACGAGCGTCAGCAGGACCACGGATTTCTGGCTACGGAGCGCCGCCAGTAATTCTCGGCGAATGATCGGATTCAAACGAGCCTCCCCCTGGAGCTGGAAATGCGATCCTCAAGTATACACCGGAAAACTGTCTGCAGCACCTGGCTACGCACCAATCGCCTTCTGCAAGACGTGGCTTTGAACGATACGAAAGCGCGCGGAGATGGCCACGGCGGCAATCGGGAAACGACAGCCCACGGTGCCCTAAGGTATGATTCATCAGGCGAAACGAATGCGTTTCCCGATCCTCATTCGGCGGAAATCGGTTTGATGTGCTCTCCCATTGTTGAGCAATTCCTGACTGGGCCTGGGACACGATTGTGTTGTTTGATACTGGCTCTAGTTCTCTCGCCCCAGTGGGCAGAGGGCGCGGAGAACGTGGCACTGGTTGTCAACGGTGATAGCTGGATGTCGCGCAGTGTCGCAAACCACTACATCTCGCTGCGGCAGATTCCGGCGGGCCAGGTCGTGCAACTCACTGGCTTGCCCGATCTGGAACGAATCGATGTGGAGCAGTTTCGCCGTCAGATTCTGCGACCGGTTCTCGCTACACTTCGACGGCGCCAGCGGTTGGCGCAAATCGATTACCTTGTTTATTCCAGTGATCTTCCCTACATCATCGACGCAACTCGTGACCTGGGTACTCATCAGCCGCCCGAGGCATTCACACCGATCGCCTCAGTGAACGGCTTGACCTTTCTCTATCAACAGGTGCTGCGAGCCGATGTCGGCTATTTAACTGGCTCTCCAAATCGCTATTTTCGCCGGCTGCTTCCACCGGTTGGCGAGGGCCCGTTACCAGACGATGAGCGCAAGCAATGGGAATCTGCACTCGAATTGATCAATCGCCGCCAATGGCAAAGGGCGCTTATTCAAATCGTACAGCTGATCGATCGATATCCTCAGAATGCGACGTTGTATTTCACCCGCGCCGGTTGTCAGGCACAACTGGATCAGCTTCAGCTGGCATTAGGATCACTGGATAAGGCAATCGACTTTGGCTGGTACGACTATCGCATTGCTGCCAGGAACCATGCTTTACTGCCCCTGCACAAAGTGCAGGGCTTTCAATCCCGGTTACGACGGATGGCGCAGCTCCCCTGGCCAATGCAAGCATCGAGTGGATTTCGGGCGGCAAACAATTGGGACGAAGCAGGCGTGGCCAGCCAACGCGCGGGACACCGGTATCTGCTGTCTACTGTGTTGGCTACGACTTCCGGTCGCGGTAACTCGCTTCAAGAAGTCGTCAACTACCTGCAACGCAGCCGGGATGCGGACGGCTCATTTCCAATGGGAACGGTCTATTTTCCGGCCAATTCGGACCCGCGATCAAAAGTCCGTGAAAACCTCTACCGACCCGCGGTCGAGGCGCTGCAGACACACCAGGCAAGAGGCCAAATCCTGCCGGGTGTGCTT
>CAZITS010000519.1:0-4682 GCA_964542185.1 uncultured Pirellulaceae bacterium | reverse complement strand
CTGCACACCTTGATGGACGCCAGGAAGAAACCCACAACCCCAGAGTTTCGTGTACACAGGCTGGCTACCTGGCCGACCCGTTCCGTTGGAAATAAGAACGCAAAACGTGGGGAGATTTTTATTCGCTGTACCCAAACCGTATCCCATCCAGGCTCCCATACTGGGACGACCAGGCTGCTGATGTCCTGTCTGAAAAAACGTGACACCCGGATCGTGGTTAATCGCCTCAGTGTGCATCGATTTAACGAAACACAAGTCATCGGCCATGCGGGCCGTGTGGGGCAATACCTCGCTGACCCACGCCCGACTTTCACCGTACTGACGAAATTTGAACTTCGATCGTGAAATCGGAAATGAGCTCTGCCCGGCTGTCATCCCAGTCAAACGTTGTGTCTTTTTGACAAAACCACGATCACTCCATTTTCCGGTCTTCTCGTTGTATCGCTTGAACAGCTCTTCGCCGTGGTATTTGTTGACAACAGGTTTGTAGTCAAACAGATCCTGTTGCGACGGAGCCCCGTTCATAAACAAAAAGATGATCCTCCTGGCCTGGGGGGCATAATGTGGACCCAATGCGCCGGCACGCTCCACAAACGCTTCCGGTGCCAGCATAGAGTGGAGTGCCAACGAGCCAATCCCCGCGCCGCCTCGGCGCAACAGCTGCCGCCGGGTAACCACGTGTTTGAGAAACTCAACTGTTTCGTTCATTTGATAATATCCACCGTGAAATGGTAAACGGCCCAAGCCACTCGCTCGGCGACCGTCGCGCCATCTGCCTGGCCGACGCCTGCACAGCCCTGAAGCATCGTAGAGGCGCAGGCCCCTCTCGCCAACACTATCTTACCTCCTCCTACCCCGCTGCCTCCACGCCCTCTTGGGCCTGTACGGAAACACAGGATAACTTTCCCATGTTGTGACCGTACATCCCAAGGCCACCCGTTCCATCTATACTTTCCGGAACTCCGTCTCCACTGAACTGATCATGTCTCCAGACAAGACTGGCTTGCTATGAAATTCCTGCTCGGCACCGCGCTCACCCTGGGCGCCACCGTCGTTGCCGTCATCAGTGATGTCAAATCACCCAGAACCGCAGCATCTTCCGGAGTGACCAGCGTCGCCGACTACGGTGCCATTGCCAACGACGGGAAGGACGATACCGCGGCCATTCGGCGCGCCATCGCAGCCTGTGCCGGCAGCCCACGACGGACGCTCTCCTTTCCGGGTGGACGTTTTCAGGTGTCAAGCCTCACGTTCCGGCGCGACGTGAGTGTGCAGCTCCCTAATGGCACGCTGCTGGAGATCGCAGAGGACGCCGTTCTGCAGATCAACAGTCCCTTTCGGGCGGGGCTCTACCAGGTATTCAGTGGCCCCGGCGACGTCCACTTTGGTGGCGGTTCGGTGGGTGAAGTCTATCCTCAATGGTGGGGCGCCTCGGCCGTAAACTCCGACAGCAGTCCCGCCATCAATCGCGCTATCAATTCCGCCCCGGATCTCCCGGGCATCAACATACGACTGTCCGGTGTTTTTCAGTGCCGTTCCAGGATCCACGTCAATCGGCACCGCGTCAAACTGGTCGGCGATGGCATGTACGCGACACAACTGACGTTCGACCCGGCCACACCCGAAACGCTGTTTGAGTTTTCACACGCCGACAAAAGTGTGCTCGCCCAATGCACCATCCGCGACATAGGCCTGGTCGGCGCTGGCAAGTACGAAGACCGAAACCGGGTGCAGAAGGTCGGCATCAAAATCGTCGACGCCGACATTCTGGAAGTCCGCAATGTTGCCATCCACAATTGGGGCGGTAATCAAAGTATCGGACTGCAAGTGCAGGGGCGCGAATTGGTTTTTGTGGAAAACATTACGATCCTCGCAGACTTGCCTATCCTGATCGACAAGAACCCTGGAATCGAATGGATCTCCATCGACCACTCCACCTTCAGAAACACCTATCTGTTACCGATGGATCCCCATGGCCCGTCCGTGCAAATCGCTTCCGGCGTGGCTTTACACAACGTCGTGTTTGATGGGACCAACGCCTGGGTGGGTGGAAAATACGGACTCTATTGGGAAGACACTGCGACCCAGGGTGTCAGTATGAACCTCTCCGTCAAGAACGTGCGCATGGAAAACGGCACGGCACATGGCGGCGCGATGATCCATATTGACCACAACTACAACCTCATGAATCTGGTGCTGGAGAACATCTATGGATGTGGTGGTGGGGTCGGTGGCATCTACCTAAGAAAGTGCACCAGCGCGACCCTGCAAAACATCTTCTACACACCGGTGCAGGGCAATGCACCCGCGGGCTATATTCCCACCGCATTGGACATTGATGAAACCTCTACCAACGTCGCGTTGATCAACGCCTTCTGGAATGGCGGCCTGATCAAAACTGGAAAGCTGATCAAGACGTTCGGCACCAATTCCAATCCAGCCCGATACAATAACCGTTTGATCGAAACCTACGACCGTCCCGACAATGGTCAAGGCGAGGGGCTGGTACTTTATGGTACCAAGACCTGGTGTTACAACGGCGTGCTGGCCGCTGGAGCCAGCCTGGCACTCCCTGTCGGAGCACACGCGAAAACAAAGGTCGCGACAGTCACTGTCGCCGCGTCAGGGCAGGCACAAATCAACGCTGCGGCGCAATTTATGATCGGTAGCAGAAGCGAGGTGCTGCAGGTCAGCGGTACCGACTTGACGAGCAACATCTCGACAGCGGGCCGTCTCTGTCTGGTACCTGGGCCGCAGGTCCAGCTGCAAAACCGCCTGGGGTCGGACGTGGACGTGGTGGTCACGCTGTTCTGGCGTTAATTCAGCTCGTGACCGGACAACTTGGCATATCACCACCGGCGCAATAGCCCTGTGTAAAAACCATTATTTTTGAACACGTCAATTGGCAGTCTTCTAGCCGGCCTAAGCTGATCGCGCCATCTGGCGACAACCACTGCCAGATGCCAACCGCGTTGCGATTGCGGCGGCGTCAGGCTGGCGTGGCACACGCGCTGCTTTTCACGATCGAGAGAATTTTCTGCAATCTCCGCGAGCGCTCACGGGCTGCCTGGGATTTATTAACCCACAGGTTGTGGCAACCTCGTCTGCCCACACGTAGCGTCTCAGAACGAGCGAGGCCACTCTTACCGCTGTTTCTTCAATTGGAGAGAGATGATGAAAAAGTTGGCACTGCTGTTCACCTTGGCCACCTCGTTGATGTGCGGAGCTACTCTCAGCGCCGAAGAAAAGCCAGGTCCCAATCTGACACCGCCCGCAACGTGGGAAGAATGGCGAGATTACCGCCAACGCGGTGGCGACCTGGGATCCTGGGTAGCGGAAGGCAAAACCCAGGCAATCTGGGAAGGCATTCCTGCCGGTCTTGAATACAAAGAAACTACCACATGGGAAATCATCAACGGTGGTGACCGCATCCGTCGCAGCCACCAGATGGTCACCGAAGACGGAACGATTATCTCCGTCGGAAGTGGTAACACCTACTGGGATAAAGAATCCGGCACCGTCCGCACACTCTATGCAGGCTACGACATGGGCAAACCCTTCACAGGTCATAATACCCTCATTGGGTATGACAAACTCTCCGGCGCCGTGCGCTGGAGATACACCGAGACAAGTCATGGAAAGACGACCGACTACCTCATTGATGTCACCAGAACAGGTCGAAACACCCGCGCCAGCAGCGTTCGCAAAAGTGCTGGCGGAGATCCCTGGAACTCCACCCTGACACGGGTCAATCCGCTCGCAGCCTTGACCAACCGCTTTAACCTTGTCGGCACATGGCAACGCGAACTGCCGGATGGTTCGCGTCATGTCATGGCTTACACCCTGGCTCTGGATGGCCGCGCGCTCTTTCGTCAAGACCGGCAGATCAAACCGGACGGTTCCGTCGAGCAAATCGCCGGCGGTGCCATGTGGTGGAACGCTGCCCGGGGAAAAGTCTGCACTCATTTCCTGAACAGCTATGGCTCCAGTTTCATGGGAGAAATGGTGTCATTCACTCTGGATGGGGATACCGCCACACAAGTGCTTCGGGCACGCGGAAGCACCGGTGCGGGGGTTGGCGTTTCCGGTACAGTCACACGCGTGCTGAAAGGTGACACGTTGGAATTCCACTACGTCGACGTAACCAGACAAGATCAGGCCAGCCCGGTTGACACTTCGGGGAGCTCAACCACTTTCACACGACTCAAGAACGACTGAACGCTGGGCACCTGTCTTGCGTGCCACCATTCTTGAATGTATCGGGGCCCCCGGCAGGTTCTCAGCGAGCATAACCGGGGGCCTTTTCCTATGTGCTGGCGTGAGACACACTTCGAGATCGTCACGTCTGACTGGCTATCCAGTGTCAGCATCCTATCCGGGGCGTTCGTCGCGAATCTGCGTGGCTCAAATAGGACCGGGCTGACACTCCTGCTTGTTGTCGGGCTACGCGGCACGCACAATCTCCACATCCCCTGATTGATCTCATCATGATTGGGGCTGTCGATTCAGTTACCGTATTCAAGTTCGCGATGACCGAAGGACAACTACCACAATGAGTGCCAAAATTATCGCCGAGTTCCACGTCAAACCAGAACAGATGAGCGAATTCAGAAAACTGCTGGTGGAGATCTTACCTGGCACCCGCGGTTTCGCTGGCTGCATCCATCTGGAAGTATTCGAAG
>CAZITS010000518.1:0-4697 GCA_964542185.1 uncultured Pirellulaceae bacterium | reverse complement strand
CTTTCTTGACCGGGCAGCCAAAGTTGACGTCGATCACGTCGAAGCCAGCTTCCACCAGTCGCAGTGCACCGGCAGTAAACTGCTCGGGTTCGGCGCCCATCAACTGTCCGCCGACTGGATGTTCGTCATCGCCAATGTAGAGGAAGTGACGGTTTTTTTGACGTGGCTTGACTTCGACCAGGAAGCGATCAAGCATCACCTCACAGAGGGCATATGCGGCGCCGTGTTGGCGGGAAACCACGCGCATGGGCCAATCGCTGTAACCAGACAACGCGGCCTGGACAACAGGAAAACCAACTGCAACGTTGCCGATGTGCAACGGCTGTACGCCGTTGCAGAGCACATCCATGGAACGACTCAGAGTGAACGAAACCGTAGCAACCTGGCAGAATGAGGGGCTCCGCCAACGAGGAGAACTGAAATCTTCTACTGAGATCATAAGTGGATTTGCGACCGGTTCCCAGTCCGGACGGCTTGCAGCGTCCTCGCGAATGTGGCAGGCTGACGAGCACGTTCATTTCTTTGCTCGAGGAGTATGATTGTGTCAGCTGAAGCAAAAGCCAAAGAGTTAGGCATTTCACTCGAATCGCAAGAAGCGGGTTATCTGAATCTCTGCATTCGTTCTGGAAATTTGTTGATCACCTCAGGCCATACGAGCGACTTGAAGGGGGTTTTGGGAAAAGACCTGACGGTCGAGCAGGGCTACGAGGCAGCGAAGGATTGCGCTGAGAAGATCCTCCGGTCCGTTTACAACGCGCATGGCACGCTCGACAATCTGCGCGTGCTGAAGTTGTTGGGCTGCGTGTACTCTGCCCCCGATTTCACCGACCAGCATTTGGTCATCAACGGAGCATCTGATTTGTTGCACACGCTGTACGGCAAGGACGGCGATGGCTTCCATGCCCGGAGTGCCCTTGGATTTGCAGCGTTGCCCACCGGTGCAGCGGTCGAGGTCGAGGCGATCTTTGAGATTCAATCTTAGGTCCGCGTTCTGTTTGCGGCGCATGGCCAGGCTGCTTTGGCCGTGGCACCCGCGGCAGCACTGGTACATAATGTGAGGGATCATCAGCCTGGGTGAGCTGGGCTGGTGATCCGCTCCCGTTCACCTTTGCAATGAGCCGCGCGATGAAATATCGGTCGATTCTTGTCAGCCACTTTATTGTGTTGTGGATCCTGCTGGGGGGTGGTGTTTCCGCTGCGGCGGACCCAACCGACAAGGCGGGGTTTGATTTTTTCGAGGCCAAGATTCGCCCTGTACTGGTGCGCCACTGTTATCAGTGTCATTCCGCCAAGGCTGCTGCCACGAAGATGCTCAAGGGAGGATTGCAGGTCGACACGCGCGAAGGCCTGCTGCGGGGCGGGGAAACCGGGCCGGCACTGCTTGCTGGCCAGCCGGAGAAGAGTCTGCTGATAGCAGCACTGAAGCATGACGGGCTGGAAATGCCTCCCAAGAATCGGTTGCCAGCCTCGATTGTCGCGGACTTTGAAAAGTGGATCCACCTGGGAGCGCCCGATCCACGCGAGGGTGGCGCGGTCGTGGCCGCGGAGACAGATCTCGCAGCGGGGCGGCAACACTGGGCATTCCAGCCGTTGGCAACCGCTGCGCCACCGCAACTGCAGGAGGACGATTGGATCCGCAATGATGTGGATCGTTTCATTCGAGCTCGCCAGCAAACAGAGGGTGTGACTGGTAACCCCCGGGCGACGCCATTGACACTCTTGCGACGGTTGCATTTCAACGTGGTTGGACTGCCTCCTTCACCGGAGGAGATTCAGCAGTTTACCCGTGACGCGGAACAGGATTTTGAAGCAGCATACCAGGCGGCCGTTGAACGCCTGCTCGCCAGTGGGCATTACGGTGAGCGGTGGGGACGCCATTGGCTCGATCTGGTGCGGTTCGCCGAAAGTAATGGCTATGCGTTCGACCAGGACCGGGCCAATGCGTTTCAATATCGCGACTTTGTGATCCGCGCGCTGAATGACGACATGCCCTACGATCAGTTCGTGCGGTTGCAGTTGGCCGGAGACCTGTTGGCCGACAAGAACGTGGCCACCAATGCACAGGCGCGCCAGACGCTGGACGCGGTGGCCGCGACGGGCTTTCTGGTAGCGGGGCCGTTCACCACCCAGCAGACGCAGAAAGAACGGGAACGCAGCCGTTACGAACAGCTCGACGACATCGTTCACACGCTGGGCACGTCATTACTGGGGCTGACCGTAGGTTGCGCCAGGTGCCATAGTCACAAATACGATCCCTTACCGCAGAATGACTACTACCGTTTTGTCTCCTGTTTCAAGGAGGTGGGGTTTGGAGATACAGGTGTCAACCTCCAGACCGAGGAGTTTCAGGCGGCCAAGGCAGCCTATGATGTCGCGCACGCACCTTTGACTGCGGCACAGGAAAAATGGGAGCAGGACCATCTCGGTGAGCGTTTTTCTGCCTGGCTGGTCGACCGCCCCGAGCAGCCACCAGTTCCGCAGTTGGGAGTCTGGCACCACGCAGGTCCGTTTACTGCAGCCGATTTCAATCAAGCGTACGACCAGGACTGGGGGCCGGAAAAGAACGTCGATTTGAAGCAGACGTTCCAGGACGAAAAACTCAGCTGGCAACCCCAGCCAGATTGGGTTGATGCCAAGATCCATAATACGCTGCAGGGTGAGAATGCGGCGAATTACTTGTTTCGGGTTATCGAGTCGCCGAGTCCTCTGTCACTGGCGTTGTCGCTGGGGGCGGACGATGCGGTCAAAGTCTGGGTCAATGGCCAGCAGGTGCTGGCCAAGAAAACGATGGGGGCCGCCAAAGCCGACCAGCACAAGCTGAACATTCCCCTCAAGTTGGGGCGCAACGAAGTGTTGCTGAAAATTGTCAACGCGGGTGGTGGCTCCGCATTTTATTTCAGCCTGGCGGCTGGTTTGCCGGCCAAAGAAGTCGTCGCAGCGTTCAAGCTGCCCAACGAAAAGTGGACCGAGAAGCAAACCATGCTGGTGCGCAACTGGTACCGCACGACCGATGCCCAATGGGTGGGTTTGAACACGGCGGTTGTGGAACACCAGAGGTCCGAACCGAAACCGAACCTGACGCAGGTTTATGCTGCCCGTGAGAAGGGAACGAGCTATCAATTTGGTAGTGACACCTTCAAAGTTTACTTCCTGGCACGCGGGAACGCGGATAACAAGCAGGGAGAGGCGCCCGCCGGCTTTCTCCGCGTTTTGATGTCTCAGGGCGAAGATGCACGACAGTGGTTGAAGCCGACGGAAACGGTGGTGCCGCCGCGCGTCGCCGCAGCGCAGTGGTTAACCGATGTGGAACACGGCGCGGGCCATTTATTGGCCCGTGTGATTGTCAACCGCCTTTGGCATTTTCACTTCGGTCGTGGCATTGTTTCGACGCCCAGTGATTTTGGCACGCGTGGTGAGTTGCCGACACATCCCCAGTTGCTCGACTGGTTGGCCCGCGAATTGATTCGGGGGGAGTGGAAGCTCAAGCCGATTCACCGATTGATTCTCACCAGCCAGACCTGGATGCAGACCAGTGGTCGCCTGGCAGAAAGCGAACAGCGCGATCCGGAAAACCGCCTTTGGTGGCGGCGTGGGGCGCGGCGGCTCGATGCCGAGCTGATTCGTGACACACTACTGGAAGTGAGTGGTCGCCTGGATCGCAGGATGTTTGGTAAGGGATCGCTGGATCAGAAGATGTCGCGCCGCAGTGTTTATTTGACGGTCAAACGTGGACAGTTGATTCCGATTTTGCAACTGTTCGATGCACCCGATGCCATGCAGGGTGTGGGGCAACGCAACCAGAGTACTGTGGCACCGCAGGCACTGGCGATGCTCAATTCTCCGTTTGTCCGCGAATTAGCAGACCATTTCGCCAAACGTATTCGACCCGACGCGGAAACTTCGCTGGAAGCGGTCGTTGATACGGCTTACCGTATCGCGCTGTCACGAGCGCCGGCTCCGCAAGAACGGGACGCGATGCGCGTGTTTATTGAAAATCAGATCACCACACGGGATGGCCAGGAAAAGGCAGCCCAGCTGGCGATCAGGGATTTTTGTCAGCTGTTGTTCTGCTGTAACGAGTTTATTTACGTCGATTAGTCCTGTTGCCTCCATGCGTTTGGTGTGAGGTGAAGGCTAAACGCTTCGTTCGCAACGTTTTAGAAACTGGCCGAGGGGTTTCCCAATGCATCATATTCCGGGCTTCAATCTTGCTTCGCGGCGGCGTTTCCTGGAACAGGCCGGGTTGGGATGCGGCTCTTTGGCACTGGCCAGCTTGCTGCATTCCGAAGGGGTGCTGGCCAATGAATCGCAGGAAACGAACCCGCTGGCCCCGACGGCGCCGCACTTTCCGGCCAAGGCCAAGCAGGTCATCTGGCTGTTTCAAACCGGGAGTCCATCGCAGGTCGATACCTTTGACTACAAGCCCGAATTGCAGAAACGCAATGGCCAGCAACTCGCTGGGGCGGATCCCAAAACCGGGTTTTTCACGACCAGTGGTAAATGCCTCAGATCGCCTTTCAAGTTCAAGCAATACGGCCAGAGTGGCGCTTGGATCTCGGAGATTTTTCCGCACATTTCCCAGCATGCTGACGAAATCGCTTTTGTCTACTCGTGTTTTTCGCAGTCGAATAATCACACACCGGCGATGCTCGAGTTGAATTCCGGTTTCATCCGTCAGGGCTTTCCCAGCTTGGGTA